>NZ_JBNDHT010000126.1:0-21264 GCF_056755115.1 Rhizobium sp. SVR5-2C
GATGCGGTCCTTGCCGGTGGCGGTATTCTTTCGCGACTTTTCCGCCGTACCTTCAGCATCGTCTCGCGGTCCTGGCATATGTACCCGATCGGCTTCCTCTTCGGACTTGGGTTCGATACGGCAACCGAAATCGGCGTACTTGGAATTTCAGCAATGCAAGCCACCCAGGGCATGTCGTTCTGGACCATCCTCGTTTTTCCGGCCCTTTTCACAGCCGGCATGTCGCTGTTCGATACGATCGACAGCATGCTGATGACCGGTGCCTACCGCTGGGCCTTCATCAACCCGATCCGCAAGCTTTGGTACAATCTTACGATCACCGCGGCATCGGTCGTCGTCGCCGTCTTCATTGGCGGTCTGGAGGCACTCGGCCTGATCTCGGACAAGCTCGGCCTCAAAGGCGCGTTCTGGGATTTCGTCGGTGGCATGAACGACGACCTTGAATATTTCGGCTACGCCGTCGTCGGCATCTTTATCGCCAGCTGGATCGTCTCGGCGGTGATCTACAAGGCAAGACGCTACGACAACCTCGCGGCCCATCAAGTCTGACCTCCCAAGCTTGGCCGATCTTGATGCGGGCAGTCTGCTGGAATGCGGCTGCCCGCTGCGCCGAGCCTTCACCGCCCTCAGCTGCAGTAAACCCTGCCGCTCTTGCGCGGTCTAAGATCGAAGTGGAAGTGGTTCCAGTGCTCCGGATTGCTGCCCGGGCCGAGCACGGTGTTGAAATACCTGCAGCTGTCGGAACGCACGGCCTTCAGCAGCCTGCCCTCGCGGAAGGAGAAGAGCCCCTTCTTGCGCACGTCGATCTGGTGGCCGTTCTTCAGCACGAACTTGCCGACGTCGATCGCGTTGCCGTGCGCATGTTCGGACATCGGGTTGTAGCGCTGGCGGCTGTTGTTCATGCGGCGGCAGGAATAGCCGCCGAGCGGCTGGATCGTCTGGATGCCCGACCAGTAGCGGTAGCGGGCGGACGGCGCGAGTTCGTTCTTCACCCATTTGGCGAAGGCAAGCGTCACCTGGCAGTTCAGCGTCACCGCCGGCTTGACACCGATATTGCCCGAAAGTCCCTGCAGCGAAACAGGATAAGGCACCTGGCAGGCAGGCCCGTTGGAAATCGGCGGCTTGTCGGTGAAGATCACGCCCATGCGCTTCAGCTCGCGGCGGCAGGCAAGCTCGGAGGCCGGCATCACGCTGGGGTCGGGTGGGGCTGGCCGGCTCATCATCGGATCGTTCGGCCTGACCATCGCGACCTCCTGGCTCTCGTCCTCCTCCGGAACGCGTGACGGCTCGATCACCGAACGGCCATCGCTCCAGACGGCGGCGCGGCTCATCTCGCCCTGCGCCGCGGGCTGCGGCATGGCCTGCCGGTTCATCTGTGTCGGGTTGTCGGTGCCGATGCCGTCGACGATCGGCTCGGCTGAATCTCCCTCGGCGATCTGCTGCTGTTCTTCCTGCGCCAGCCCGACGACGGGCTCCACCCCAAGCTCCGCGTCCATGTTGACACCGCCCGAAGGCACCGCAAGCTGCTTTGCCCCTCCCCAGGTCTGCGGCTGGCCCTGTCCCTGCCCCTGCGCCAGCGCTTCGTCGCTGTCGATCATCGGCAGTTTTTTCGGCATCGGCTGGCTCGTCGCCCGAGCCGAATGCCCGGTGCCAGCGAGGTTCGGCGTATCGAGATAGTCGGCCGAGCCCTGGCTGCTGGAGACAGGTGCGCCTGACGCGGCGGGATAGGAGGGCTGCATCTCGGTTGGCGCCATTTGCATGGCGGCGCGACGCGGCGCAGGTGTGATCGAGCTCACCTTGGTGCCCCTATCGATGTTGGCCGGCGGCACGAGGCCATCGCTGATGGAACAGGTCGTCAGTGCGGTGGAAAGGAGCGCGGGCACTGCCAGACGCCGCAGGAAGGAAACATACGCCATACTCAATGTCCCCGCCGGCCCCCGCCCTCCGGCACGTGACCGGAATGAAACATGACTGTGCCAATTGTGAAAATGGCGGAGACGACATTTTTGTGTCCGCCCCGGCCTACGGCGCAGCGAATTGGCAACTTGACCCAAGTTTAAGCTTTGATGGTAAACAGAAGCTTTCCCGCAACGTCCAAAGCCTTCCCCTGCGTCAGAAGTATGCAGGCCGCTCTTGCCATCTGCCCCGTTCGCCTGCCATTTTCGCGCGTCGCGCGGCGGCAACCAACAAAAAGGAAATGCAATGACTGACGGTTCGAAGCCGAAAGGCGAATTGACACTCCGGACGCTGGCCATGCCGGGCGACGCCAACCCCGCGGGCGATATCTTCGGCGGATGGGTGATGGCGCAGATGGACTTGGCGAGCGGCATTCGCGCTGCCGAACGCGCCAGGGGGCGCGTGGTGACGGCTGCTGTCAAGGAAATGGCCTTTCAGCTGCCGGTCAAGATCGGCGATACGCTTTCGGTCTATACGGATATCGACCGCGTCGGCCGCACCTCGATCACGCTCCATGTCGAGGCCTGGGCACACCGTTCGCGCTACAACCAGATGGAAAAGGTGACGGCAGCCACCTTCATCATGGTGGCGCTGGATGAAGACGGCACGCCGAAGCCTGTCCCCGAGGAGTGACGTCAAGCAGGCGGCATCACCCGCCTGCTTCACCGCTTTTCTTGAGCCTCGCGCCCTACGCCCGGAAAATGAAGGACGCGCCGATTGCGATCAGCGCAAAGCCGACGGCGTGGTTCCATGTCAGGCTTTGGCCGAGATAGAAGACCGAGAAGCCGGAAAAGATGATCAGCGTGATCACTTCCTGGATCGTCTTCAACTGCGCTGTCGAATAGACCGACGAGCCGATGCGGTTCGCCGGCACGGCCAGGCAGTACTCGAAGAAAGCGATGCCCCAGCTCGCGGCGATGGCGATAAAGAGGGCACCGCCCTTGTGCTTCAGATGTCCGTACCAGGCAAAAGTCATGAAGATATTGGAGGCAAAAAGCATGATCACCGGCCAGACGGCGGCCGCGCTGAAGGTGAAGGGCATCGGGGAATCCTGTTGACGTTCGTGCCGCACTATTAGCTCCACGCGCGCCGCGATCAAGCAGCACCGCCGCGACATATGCAAGCAGCGGCAATCGCCCCGCACGCTAGATCGTCGTGCCAGCGATCGCTCTCGTCCATCATCACGCGATTGCGCCCGGCTGCCTTCGCCGCATAGAGAGCCGCATCGCGTCTCAGTCTACGACGCCGGCTCCGCCGCCTCCTCCGTACCGAAGCCCACGTCCTTCTTTTCGTAGCCGAAGCCCGCAAGGACCGCGACCACCAGCGCCACGACGGCTGCGACGATCAGCAGCGCGAAGGCATAGTCGCCGTTCCAGCGCGCCGCGAGCCCCGCCTGCATCGTCGCATTGCCGGAGGCGAGCAGGTTGCCAAGCTGGTAGGCGAAACCCGGGAATGTGCCCCGCACCTCGTCCGGCGACAACTCGTTCAAATGCACCGGCACGATCCCCCAGGCGCCCTGGACGAAGAACTGCATCAGAAAGGCGCCGGCGGCGAGCAGCACCGGGCCGGGCGCGTAGGTCCAGAGCGGCGCGATGGGGATCGCGACCAGCGCGGCGATGACGATCGCCCGCTTGCGTCCGATCCGCTGCGACAGCGCCCCGAAGAAGAGCCCACCGACGATCGCGCCGATATTGTAGACGATGGCGATCGCGCCCACCGTATAGGTCGAGTAGTTCCGCTGCGTTTCCAGGAAGGTCGGATAGATATCCTGCGTGCCGTGGCTGAAGAAGTTGAAAGCCGTCATCAGCAGCACCGACCAGATGAACAACGGAATGTTCTCCCTGAGCACTGCGAGGAACGGCTTGCGTCCCCTCGCCTGCCGCTTGAGGAAAGCCGGCGATTCCTGCACGTTGCTGCGGATGTAGAGCACGAGCAGCGCCGGCAGCGCGCCGACGAAAAACATGCCGCGCCAGCCGATCACCGGGAACAGCAGGAAGAACAGCAGCGACGCAATGAGATAGCCGGATGGATAGCCGGCCTGCAGGATACCTGAGACGATGCCGCGCGATTCCTCCGGCACCGTCTCCATGACCAGCGAGGCCCCGACGCCCCATTCGCCGCCCATGGCGATGCCGTAGAGCGCACGCAGCACAAGGAACATGGTCAGCCCGGTCGAGAAGCCGGTGAGGAACTCGAACAGCGAGTAGAGCAGCACGTTCACCATCAGCGTGATGCGCCGCCCGTAGCGGTCGGCCGCCAGGCCGAAGATCAAGGCACCCAGCGCCCGCATGGCGAGCGTCAGGAAGATCGCCGCCGAGACTGCGGGAACGTCGGTATGGAATTCCTCGGCGATATATTTGAGGACGAAAACAAGAATGAAGAAATCGAAGGCGTCGAGCGTCCAGCCGAGATAGCTGGCGACGACGGTGTTGCGCTGCTGCGGCGTGAGGGCGCGCAGGCTTGCCAATGCGGACATGATTATTCCTCCGTCCGAACGCGGCGGCGAGGCGGGGCAATTCCGGATGCCGTCGGAAGGGGTGCCTGGGATGGGCGGTGGCGCTGCAGAAGACAGCGTTGGATAACGTCAGCTATGCTGCTGATGTTCCATTACATTTTTGTAATGTGGGGTGGGGAAAGCGGTGGTTACCAGGCAATCATGCTGAAACTATGCAAAATGACCTGAAGACCCAGGGCAGCTTGGGTAACGCCGAGCACCACTGCCAAAACCTGCAGTGAAGTTCCGATCCATCTAAGAATAGTCTCGGCGAACATCATTGCCACCCAGTCCAGCGCCAGGATCAGCAATACAATGGTCGCCACGGTGAGCCCTTCCGCTTGGCGGCCGCCCGCCAGCGTGGCGAAGACGATGACGGCGGCTATGCCATAAGGCGTCACGATCGTTGGAAATGCCAGCGGTGTGAGTGCCAGTCCCATATCCGTTTGGCCCTGCCCTGTCGGTCGTACTGGGAGGGCGGCAGTCGGCTGCAAGACGGTTCGCAGGGCCACGATGAACAGGATGATGCCGCCGGTCATCGCCAGCACCGGCAATGAGATTTCTAAATTTTCCAGCATGGTGCGTCCGAGAAATCCGGCGATCGCCAGCGCGGCCGCCGAGAAGAGGATCGCTCTGGTGGCTATTCGTCGCCGGACGCCGGGCTCGTAGCCGCCTGCAAGGATCTTGAATGGCACCAATATCTTGATTGGACCGAGCATCAAAAAGAGCATCAGGAATATCTTGCGTGCACCGATCTCCACCTCCGGTATGTCCGCCCCGAGCGGCAATTGCGAAAAGGACTGGACGGGAATACTCGCCACCCAAACCACAGCCAGAACGGAGGCGAGGAGATACCGCCGCGCAGCACGCCGCAACCAAGGAGCCGCTTCCGCATTTTTTTCCCGCAGGCAAGTCATAATCGACCAGTCTCCAGCCATGAAAGCGCTGGTGCTCGTTGCTTGAGGTCGAACAGACGAATCTCCGGATGGACGAACAAACCGGCGACGGCGGGAATGATCCTAAGAAGCCTGCGGCTGGTTACAACCGCAATCCGTTCGATCCGTCGATGGTGACCGGAGACAAATTTCAGATGGGCAGCCAAGGCCTCGAAGTTCTTCCATCCGGGGAATGACTCGATATTGATCATCAGGCCGTTGAGTTTTCCGTTTGAGCGAAGGGCGAGCTCAACCTCATTCGCGATCGTTTCGAAGTCGGCTTTTTCGAGCGAACCATGCGGTGTGATGATCAGGATGTTCTTGTCGCGCAGGGGTTCAATGACGATCATGGTCACCTCCCTCTTCTCCTCAATGCCATAGGTCGATGCCTCGGTTACCGCCCTCGCCTCAGGCCTTTGCCGCCTCCGACTTGGTTTTCGGCTTCAGCAGGATGATGAGAAGCAAGCCGGCGACGATGAGTGCCGCGCCTTCCAGGTGATAGATTTGCAGCTGCTCGCCGAGGATCAGATAGGCGAGCACGGCGATGAAGATCGTCTGGATGTAGAGGAGCACGCCCGCGCGGGCCGCGCCCAACGCCTCGATGCTGCGATTGAAGAGGTAATACATAAGCGCTCCGCCGGGGATCGCCACATAGGCGAGCGCGATGAGCCCGCTTGCATTGAGCGTCGAGCGTTCGTCGGAAACAAGCTCGAAAAGGTAGAAAGGCAGCGCCGTCAACACCGCCGCACCGAGGAGGAGCACCAGGAGCGAAAGGCGATCCACATCGAATTTCGCCCGGCGGAGCAGGACGGTATAGAGGCTGAAACAGAACGCGCCGGCGACGATCCACAGTTCACCGGGATTGAGGTCGAGGCGCACCAGCGCGGCCGGGCTGCCTTTGACGATGATGACCACGATCCCGAAAAAGGCCAGGATCGATCCGATCACCTGCCAGCGTCCCATCGGCTCAGCCAGAACCAAACGGGCAAGGATCATCGTGATGATCGGGATCAGCGCAATGATGATGCCGGCGGTGGTGGCATCGGCATGTTCGAGGCCGACGAAAATCAGCCCCTGGCAGATCGCCAGTCCCACGCCGCCGATGACAAGCAGTTCGAGGGCGCGCCCCCGCACCAGCGCGACCATGTCGCCGAAATGCCGGTGCACGATCGGCATCAGGATCGCCCAGGCGATCAGCACGCGCCAGAAGCAGAGCGCCCAGGGCGGCATCTCGGAAGAGACCCATTTCGCGGCGATATAGACGCCGGCCGACAGCAGCCAGCAGAGAACCCCCACGGAATAGGCGGTTGCAAGCGAACTGCCCCCCGCCTGTTCCGTCCCGACCGTGTCGCGATGAACAGCCAAGACATGTATCGCCATGGCTCATTTATGCCACAGTTTCCGTGAGCTGCACAGATGACGGCCGCGGCGTGGCGAAGGTTCCGGCCATTCGCGCCGGCACGGAGCCCTCAAACGATCCGCGGCCACGCGATGCGTGGAAATCTCGTCGTGTCCTTCAGTCCGTGAGCGCATCCGCAAGCCTGCGGATGGCAGGCGCTGCGATCACCACGACCGGGAGCATGACCGTCCAAGAGAAGAGATAGGCCCGCAACCAGTGGGCGGCGAAGCTTCCCTCCGCGTAGAAGGGAAGGCTCGCGATCGCCGCGGCGACGGCGCAGGTTATCCCCGACTGTATGACGCCGAAGACGAAATGGCGGTATTTCCGAGAAATTCTAGACATCGCTGACGCTCCTTGCCGCCACCGCCCCGTGGAATTCAGGCGACGTGCTCTACTCCGGCAAGGCTGCGATGCACCTCGAGGGCATTGCGCTCCACCCAGTTATGCTGCAGGAGCCCGTCCTCGCGCACATGCATCACGGCAGTGCCGGTCATGGTGATCGGGGAGCCGCAGGCCGGCGACCCCATGAAGCCGTTGTTCCTGCCCGTGACCATCCAACGGGACACGACGCGGTCGCCGGTCTCGTTCTGGAAGATCTCGACGACGTCGAACCGGAAGTCATCGATGCTCGCAAGAAAGGCCGCGATCCATTTCTTGAAGGTTTCCCGCGAGCGGACCTCGACTCCGCCCGTGGTGATGACGAAGTCTTCCGCCACCAGCCGGTCGACGGCCTCGGGGTTCTTCGATTGCCACACTTGCCGCCAGAAATTATTGACGACTTCGACCGAATTTCTCGTTGCCATATCCATATCTCCTTTAGAGTGCCGCGCGTCCGATAGGATGCACAAAGGACGCTCGATCGCTTTGAAACGGCATGCGTTGCGCGTTCGTTTCTGGCGTCATTGTTGGAGATTGCCATAAAGAAGACAAACGAATAAAGTTAATCGCATCTAGTTGAAAGACTAATCGATGACAATGCTACTCGATCTGGAACTGGACCTGCTCCGCGCCTTCGTGGCGGTCGCCGAGACTGGCAGCTTCACCGCGGCTGCCGAAGTAGTCGGCCGCTCGCAATCGGCGGTCAGCCAGAAGGTGCTCCGCCTCGAGGACATCCTGCAGATGCGCGTCTTCGACAGGACCAGCCGCTCGCTGAACCTGACGTGCGACGGCGAGCGGCTCCTGGTAACGGGCAAACGGCTGCTCGCCCATTATGAAAGCTTCATGCAGGAGCTTCGCAATCCGCCAAAGGTCCCGCTCCTCAGGCTCGGCATCTCCGAGAACCTGGTCCAGACGCAGCTCCCCCGGCTGCTTTCCCGCTTCAGCCGCCTTCATCCGGACGTGCAACTGGAGCTGACGACGACGGCGAGCGAGGATCTGCTCGTCGAATACGAGGCTGGGCGCCTCGACATCGTCATCGCCAAGAAGCGGAAGGACGGTTCCCCCCATCCCGGCCGTGTCATCTGGCGCGAGCCGCTGGTCTGGATCGCCGGCCCCGATTATCGCGCCGACGACCGCAGGCCCGTCCGCCTGGTGATGATGCGCCCGCCCTGCATCTATCGCGCCATCATGACGGAGTCGCTCGATGCGATCGGCCGCGAATGGGTGACGGCCTGCACCACAAGCAACCTCATCGGCATCGAGGCCGCCGTTCTCGGTGGCCTCGGCGTCACCGTCCTCGGCAAGTCCTTCGTCCAGAACGGCATGAAGATCCTGCCCACCTCCGAGCGCTGGCCGGCGCTGCCCGTCGCCGAAGTCTCCGTCATCGGAGAGAACCCCGCCGTGCAGCACATCGTCCAGCCGCTGGTCGCGCTCCTGACCGAGGCCCTGCTGGAAAGCACGAGCCTGACCCTCGAAACGCCGCTGACGGCCGCCAACGAGAGGTGACGCGGCGCCTCTCCTCGCGATCAACTAGCAATTGTCGCCAACCTGCGCCAAGACATGTATCGCCATGGCTCAGTTATGCCACAGTTTCCGTGAGCAGCACGGATGACGGCGGCGGCGCTCCGCCGATGTCGCGTCAGCCGGTCGCGGACGCTACGGCGTAGAGTTGATGATAGCTCAGCCACGCCGAGCGGCTTCGATCACCGCAACGTCGATCTTCCTCATGGTCATCATTGCATCAAACGCTCGCTTTGCCTGATCACCGCCTATCGCAAGCGCGTCGGTGAGTACGCGCGGTGTGATCTGCCAGGACACACCCCACTTGTCCTTGCACCAGCCGCAGTCACTTTCCTGCCCGCCGTTGCCGACAACGGCGTTCCAGTAGCGGTCGGTTTCTTCCTGATCGCCAGTCGCGATCTGAAATGAAAAGGCTTTTGTTTAAACGCGGGACCGCCGTTCAAGCCAATGCAAGGAATACCCGCGACGGTGAATTCAACAACCAACACGTCTCCCTGCTTACCGTCTGGATAGTTTCCAGGTGCACGAATGACGGCACCCACGGCGCTGTCCGGGAAGGTTTCGGCGTAGAACCGGGCGGCAGCCTCGGCGTCTTTGTCGTACCATAGGCAGATCGTGTTCTTGGCCATTGCGCGGGTCCTTTCGCTCTTCACTTCCCATTTCCTCCCTGAAATAAGACGCAAACCGTCTTTCTCCAGCCCATGTCAGCCATTTCACCCCGGCGATTGCCAAGCGCCGCTAAATGCTTCGGGCCAAACGGCGAAGCCGGATATGTCAAATGCGCCGGAAGCGATCGTTTCAGGTAGACAGGAATTATCCGAAAAACTTAAATCTCTTGCTGGCATCATTCGGCAGTCGAGTGTTGTGGGAAACCGTTTCGACCCCATGACAGCAGCAGTCGATATCAGTATCGGAGAACGGGACGAGCCGGTACAACGAATCGAACCTAGCGACGGTCGAGTATCGGACGACAGATAATTCTATTTCACGCCTTTGACGCACTACGAGAGCATTCCTCAAAGTCGCTGGGCGGGCATCGAACGGAACGGGGCGAGCGATGGGCGAGACAGGCGGCTATTTTCCACGTTGGCAGCTGAAGACGGAAGGGCGCATCCTGCCCGACGAGCGGCTGCCTGCAGCACAGACAATGGTGCTCGGGCTCCAGCATGTCGTGGCCATGTTCGGCTCCACCGTGCTCGCCCCGATCATCATGGGGTTCGATCCCAACGTCTCGATCTTCTTTTCCGGCCTTTCGACGTTGATTTTCTTCGTCGCCGTCGGCGGGCGCGTGCCGAGCTATCTCGGCTCCTCCTTCGCTTTCATCGGCCCCGTTCTTGCCGCGACGGGGGCTGCAGCCGGGGCACCCAACCCGAACATCGCACTGGCGCTCGGCGGGATCATCGCCGCGGGTGCCCTTTATGCGCTGATCGGCGTCATCGTCACGCTCGCTGGCCATCGCTGGATCGAACGGTTGATGCCGCCCGTCCTCACCGGCGCAATCGTCGCCGCAATCGGGCTCGTGCTCGCGCCGATTGCCATAGCCAGCGCGTCGGGAACGAACCCGGCGAACCCGGACGGCGACCAGGTCTCGCGCTGGGTCGCCATTCTGACGTTCGCCGCCGTCGGCGCAGTCGCGGTCTATGCCCCCGGCATGGCGCGCCGCCTGCCGATCCTTATCGGCGGCGCGCTCGCCTATCTCACCTATCTCGTGCTCGCGAATGGGCTTGGCCTCGGCGCGCCGATCAACTTTGCCGGCGTCGAGGCGGCTCCCTGGTTCGGCTGGCCTCACTTCACTGCGCCGGTCTTTTCCGCTTCCGCGATGACGCTGATCGCCCCCGTCGTCGTCATCCTCGTTGCGGAAAACCTCGGGCACATCAAGGCGATCAGCGCGATGACGGGGCGCAATCTCGACCCCTATCTCGGCCGCGCCTTCATCGGCGACGGCATCGCGACCATGTTCTCGGGCGCCTTCGGCGGCACGGGCATGACGACCTATGCGGAAAACATGGGGGTGATGGCGGTGACCCGCATCTTCTCCACGCTCGTCTTCCTGGTTGCGGCCGCGATCGCGATCCTTCTCGGCTTCTCGCCGAAATTCGGCGCACTCATCCAGACGATCCCGGGACCTGTTATCGGCGGGCTTTCGATCGTGGTCTTCGGCCTCATCGCGGCGACCGCAGGCCGCATCTGGGTCGAAAACAAGGTCGATTTCGGCGAACCGCGGAACCTCATCACGGTCGGCGTCGCGCTCGTGCTGGGTGCCGGCAACTTCAAGCTCGCCGTCGCGGGCTTCACGCTTGACGGAATTGGCACCGCGACAATCGGAGCGATTGTCCTCTACCACGCGCTGGGGTGGGCGAGCTTGCCCAATCATCGGGACTAGAGCACCCAGCACCCCAGGCACTTGCGACACAGGCGTTGAGGGCGGCCGTCTTGTCTATCGACCGCCAGTGGTCCGTCGCTTACTCGAATCCACGCTGCCTTTCGGTAGAGAGCGCCGATTCTCCAAAAGGCGCAAAAGCGAGTTCCGTTTTCTCTTGCGCTGGACAAGATCGATATCACTGACAAGCTTTGCGCCGCCCTCGCGCCGCTCCAATGTGATCTTGCGGCTATGAAAGGCTTCCAGCTCAGCTCGATGCGCTACACTTATGATGGTGACATCAGGCAGTTCCTGGATCACCATCTCCATCATCTTGTCCTGGCTCTTTTCATCGAGTGCTGACGTTGCTTCGTCCAACACGACGATATCGGGATTGTGCAGCAGCAGACGCGCAAACGCGAGCCGCTGCTTTTCGCCACCCGACAACGTCTGATCCCAAGGCGCATCTTCCTCGATCTTGTCGTTCAGATAACCGAGTCCCACCTTGTCGAGAGCCGCCTTTATCTTTTCCAGCGCCCAGCTATCAGCGGCGCCGGGATAGGCGACTGCACGGCGAAGCGTCCCGGAAGGGATATAAGGCCGTTGCGGTAGCATGAACAGTCGCCTGTCGGCGTGGAAATTGACGCTGCCGTCACCCCACGGCCAAAGACCTGCGATGGCCCGCACCAGCGTGCTCTTGCCTGAACCGGATTCTCCGGCCACGAGCACCCGCTCGCCTGGTTCGACCACGACCTGGGTTTCCTTGACCACGGCGGTGCCGTCGTCAAGCGACACGGAGAGATCGTTCAGGCTGAGCATCGCATCGCCTTCCGTTTCACCGCGCGTGATGCGTCCCAATGCGTTGCTCTGTTCCGCGCGCTCGAGCCCGTCGAGCGACATCATCAGCGAAGCAATGCGCCGTGCACAGGCGTTCCAATCGGCGAGACGGGGATAGTTGTCGACCAGCCATCCGAATGCGCTCTGAACGATGGCGAAGGCAGAGGCAGCCTGCATGACCTGTCCAAGGGACATGCTGCCCTCGAGAAACTTCGGAGCGCAAAGCAGGATTGGCACAACGGGTGCAATCAGCATCGACCCCTGCGACACGAGCGTCGTGCGCATGTGCTGGTGCGCAAGCAGCGCCCATTGCCTGAGCACATTGGTAAACGTCTTGTCGAGGTCGCTGCGCTCCTCCTCTTCGCCGCCGAGCAACGCGATGCTCTCGCCGTTTTCCCGCACATGCGTCAGCGTGTAGCGAAATTCGGCTTCCACCTGGTTTTTGACCTCGGAGACCTGGACGAAATGGCGGCCGATGACCGCGATCACGCTGGATGTAATGACGGCGTAGAGAACGGCAGTGACAACGAGAAATCCCGGAATAGCGACCGTCGAACCGGCGACTGTCAGGCTCAAGGCGCCGCCGATTGTCCACAGCACCACGATGAAGGTCGTGGCCGACAGAAATGCCGAGATGACACCGGCGATGAAATCGACGGGAGACTCGGTGGCAATACGCAAATCCTCCGAAATGCGCGCCTCGGGGTTCTTATGGTCGCCGCCGATGAGGTTCAACTGATAGTAACGGCCGTTTGCGAGCCAGCGCGCGATGAGCGCGGTCGTGAGCCAGGAACGCCAGCGGCGCTGGATCATCATGCGAACATAGACTTGTACGGTGACAAGGGCGACGCTTCCGAGCACGAGCGGCAGGAACACGGCGCTCAGGAAATAGACGGTGCTGGCATCGTGTCGCTCGATGGCGTCAAAAATTCCGCGGTTCCAGACATTGATTCCATACTGGAAGCCGACATTGATGCCGATCAGGGCCAATAGCCCGATTGAGCAGGGCCATGCGAAGCTGTCGCAGCCGCGGCCCCAGTAACCGCGCGCGCTGATCCAGAAACGCCTCAGCAAATATCGCTTGCGCGCCTGCTCGGCCTCCTCAGGCGTCAGCTCCGGATCGGGTTCGACGATATTTGGCGGCGGCGCGACCTCGACAGTCGATGCTTTCTCTTGGCGCGACGTCCCGGCACCGTTCGGTTCGGGACCGTCGACCGATTTCGGATTGAATTTAGCGTCGGACATAAGCGCGACAACGGCTTAAAAATCAAAAGGTTTCATGATGCCGGTGTCGAACATGGCATCGGGAGGGCGCTTGTCGAGAAAATAAGGCAGTCGCCACTCGGCGCCAGCCAAGCTTCCGCTCCGCTCTTGCAAACATTGTTCCGGGCTGTTTCTTAGGCTTTGTTGGCAAGCCACACCGTTGGCGCGCCCAGCACCCCTCCCGTGCGCATCGCCGCCCTTAGCTCTTCGAGCTTGCCAAAGGCTTGAGCTGCTTCAACCGTGGCAAACTCATGCGTGACGGTAACGTCGTTGGGATTGTCGGCGGCTTGATAGACCGCCTCCGCCATAACGCCGTTTGCCTTCTGTACGGGCCGAAACGCGTCATAGACCTTGCGCCAGGTCGCATAGTCCGAAACCTCGTGCCTTACGAACAGTGTCGTCATCTCACACTCCCGCTCTTGCATTTACACGTTGGGACATCAGGCTCACCACCGTATCACCGAAAGAACTTTCCCGCGTGAGGAATTATCTGGCATGCGACGGGTGGCTGTTTTCAGTTCATGCAATTCCCTTCCGGAATGCGCCAGAAGCGGCCATTGCGGTCATGCGAGCGGAGGCTACTATCGATCGAAAATTGGAGGCTTGCTTGAACCAATCCGAGTTTGACTGGGACCGTTTAACTTGAGTTGCGACCCTAGATATCTTGTGACGATGGTTGTAACGGAAAGGCCGAGTCCATTGTGGACATCTGTCGTCAATTCGCTAGCAGCAGTTCCATCGGATGCTAGAAATGCTACTAAAGCTTGTAAGAAACCCGGAGGAAATCGAGGGTGAGCGCCGCAAGCGATCAGCTAGCAATTCTCAAGTACCTACATCGGCGCCTAGCGAGCGGAGACACTCGGTACTGCACTATCCCGACGATCAAGAAGAACACGAGGCTTGAAAGCTCTAACCAATACTTGCTGGCTCTGACGGATGACTTAGAGGCCACAGGGCTGGTTATCACGCGTCAGGCATACCAGATGTCCGGCGGCAGACTATTCCAGATTACCGCCGCAGGTTTCGATGCCGTGGAAAAGCGAGATATCCCTGTCAGGGTGGACAGTGCAGCCTGGACAGGCCGCTTTGACCTGTCGGAGCACCAGAAGTCTGAGCTTCTGGCGAATTCTCAGAGAGATGCGAGCACTCATTGAAACGGCCAAGCTATCAAACGCTCGTACAGCAAATGCCATAGCTCTGATAGAGTCTGCGGAAAAGCTGGTCGAGACCCCAGATCCCCTCTGGCCTGAGATCATGCGCCTTTTACGCTCTCCTACGCTTGCCGGGGTGACAGGAATCGCAAGCCTATTGATAATCTTCGTGCAGATAGTCATGGCCGCGGCTGGTTCATAACTGCGCCCCTGTAGCAACATGACGAATGACCGCTTCGGGCCGAAAACAGACATGGCACCACGTCCGCATTGCGCCAGAAGCGGTCATGACCCGACCGCAGAATAATCTACCGTCACGCGCCAATAGACAACTCCCGCAATCAAGGCTGCGAGGATTGCTGTGATGTAGTTGTAGTCCACGTTACCTTCACGATTGAAAAGGTTGACGTTGAACCCGCTCGCTACAAAATGGCCAATAGCGATTCCGACCAACCCAAAATACAACCACGTCCGTAGAGTGGTGAACTCTGAGGCAACGATCGCCAGTGCGGCAAGCGGGAGTGCCTTGAGTCCCAGCACCGGCGCTGCAGCTAAAATCAGCAAAAGCGTCGCTCCCACGTTGGGCCAGACACCCGCTAGAAGCTGGTTGACGATCATGCAGATAGTCGTGGCCGTCAAGGCGGCGGCTCCATAACCAATTCCAATCCAGAAGCAGCGTATCAAGACTCGCAAGACCGCTCCCCATGGTTGCTGTTCAAAGAAATTCTCATCTCGCGTCTGAACGAAACATGCGCTGGATTGATAAAGATGGTGTTGAAACGATATGCAACATTCTATTGTCCGGTTTGGGCCGGGAGCGGTCATCCGACGATGTCGCCTTCGCGCCAGAAGCGGCCATTGACAGCGAGGCTTGAGGCTCGATCACACGCCCAGACCAAACATTGTATACTCGCGTCTGATCGGAGCCCTATTCCAGCCCGGCCTTATGCAGGCCCTCCGCAATCAATGCACGATCTGGTTCTGACTGGAAGTTCGTGATGAACTGGTCAACTCGGAAGAACGGCCAAGTCCGCAGAACATCGCCGGCGGCCTGAGCCGCTTCTTGCCTGCGTCCTAGCTGGCCGTATGAGGCGGCAAGGCCAGCTCGAATGATAATGTCTTGCGGCGCGGCGTGAGCGCCTTGTGCGAACGTCGTGACAGCGTCTTCATAGCGATGCTGGAGGTAAAAGGCCCAGCCGAAACCGGGAGACGTGAAGCTCAGAACCGGGTCCAGGGCCTTTGCGATTTCGAAATCGGCGATCGCATCGGCCGACCGACCCAACGACGCGACCAGCCCACCACGGTAGACATATCCCTCGGCATCGCTTGGATTGAGTTCGATTGCCCAACCCAACTCGCTGACTGCGAGGTCGAACTGCCGGCGATAGGAGTAGACGTCGCCCAGCAGGCGGTGCGCCTCGGCGCTGTCTTTGTCGAGTTCGATGGACCTCCGAGCCAACCGCTCCGCCTGCACAAATGCGTCATCTATAAATTCCGTCCAGCCGGAAAAGGCGGCTGCCTTATATGTCTTGCCGAGCGCAGCGTAGGCAGATGCATAGGTCGGATCGAGTTGGATCGCCTTCTCGTATAGCTCGCGCGCATCGTTGTTTGCGGAGCGCGTATTCCTTGCGTAGAGGTCCCGCCCACGCAGGACGAGATCGTAAGCGTCAAGATTGGCGGTCGGCTTCTTGAGAGCGCGCCGCCTCTCAAGATCCTCTATTCTGATGGCCAGTTTGCCGACGACGCCAAGTGTGAGCTGGTTCCTTGCATCGAAAAGGTCCTTGATGTCCCCGCCCTCACTGTAAGAATCCAGATGTCGGCCATCATGAGTGTCGGTGAGTTCCGCCGTGACGAGAAACTTTTCTCCGCTCCTGCGCACGCTGCCGGTGAGAATGTAGCACACACCCAGATCGCGGCTGATCTCTTCGGGCCGCACGGGCTTTCCTTTATAGGGCATCGCGGCAGCGTGGGCTGTTACAGCAAGATCGCTAAATCGGCCGAGCGCTGCGGTGACGTCTTCGGTTGTTCCGTCGCTAAAATATTCCTGCGCCGGATCACCGCTCAAATTTGCGAACGGCAGCACGGCGATTGAGGCCCGGCCGCATTGCGGCGGTCGGCTTGGCCAGCCTGAATAAGAAGCAATCAAGGCGATCGATGCCAGGGCCGCGAGAAGTCCCGTTCCCGCCAGCAGCAGAGGCCGGCGAGCGGTGGTTTTCGCGGTTGGTGCTCGATTAGGGCCGGGCACTCCGGCTCGTGTCCGAAATGCCCGCACGGGCTCGGCGATGTTCTTAACACTCTGATCGCCAAGGTCATCCCAGGCAAGGGTAAGCTTGTTCTTCACCTGTTCGTGGACGCCGGCTGAAATGCAGATACCCCCAGGCTCTGCAAGGCCCTGTAGCCGCGCGGCGACATTGACGCCATCGCCGATCAGGTTGTCGCCCTCGACGATCACATCGCCAAGGTTTATCCCGATCCGGAACCGCATTCTACGGTCTTCGACAAGTCCGGCTCCCAGGGCCGCGATCGCTTTCTGAATCTCTCCGGCGGCCCGCACGGCCTCGACCGGACTGGGGAACTCCGCAACCACACTGTCGCCAGCGCCGCCGAAGACGCGGCCCTCGTGTTCGCCGATGGTCCGAGCGATCAATTCAAGGCACGACTGAAGGACCCGAAAGGTTCCTTCTTCGTCGGCCCGCATCAAGCGGGAATAGCCTGCACAATCCGCGCTGAGGATCGTGGTGAGCTTGCGTCTCGGTCCATGCTCTTCCACATGCCGCCTCCCGGCGGACTGGCTTATTCCGGCGCGCCGCCAGCACCGCCCAGTTTTGACTCGTCAAGAATAGGACGAATTGATACAATTTGGGACTAGATTGCGAATGGCCACGGCGAGCGCCGAGCGCGGCCCGAATGACCTACCTAGCGAGCGCCGCAGGCCTCTTTTCGGAGGACCGGCGAATGCGCGTGACACTTGCACGATCACTCGGATGGACGCTTTGCATCGTCGTTCTGCACTTGGCAACGGCAGGAGCCATCAATGCCGAGAATACGAAGCCGATTGCCGCTGCTGGCGTGAATCATATCGCAATCAAGGGCTATGACACAGTCGCCTACTTCACCGAGGGCAAAGCGACTAAAGGCAGCAGTTCATTTGAATATATGTGGAATGACGCCAGGTGGCGGTTTGCCAGCGTCGCCCATCGCGACATGTTTATCGCTGATCCCGATCACTATGCGCCACAATTCGGGGGCTTCTGCGCTGGCGCAATCATCAGTCACGTTCTAGTACCAGCGAACCCCGAATCCTGGGTCATCGTCGATGGCAAACTTTACATGGTTGCCGGTTCGCACGATGATCTCGCCGCGTGGCAGGCCGACGCAGCTGAACATGTCAAGCAAGGCGGTAAGCAATGGGCGCTCGTGCAGCCGCGCCCGGCAGGAACTCAGGAATGACAGCGGTTCGACCCTAACGAGTAGGCTGTAACTCAGCGGAATTTGGTCCTGCTGGGTGGATCAGATGAACGACCGCATTCTATTTTCGATTCGGGAATTGCAACCAAACCGTACTGCGCTCGACATCGTTTGTCCCGCGGTCGCGTCGTCTGAGTTCCCTCGATGTGTCTGCCCTCTCCGTACGCCGAGAAGGTCACGATCCGACCGATTGCTGCCGCTCGACGGCAGAGCCGGGCATGTCCCGTGATGGACCTTTGTGGACTCCAGGTAGGGCTGATTGTTGTCGCCAGCGGTAGCCGAGTTGGCGAGAGCAGCGTCGCCTTATGGAGACCACCCCGGTCAGATGCTTATTGCGATCGCCCCCCGGCAGAAAGAGAACTTGAAACTCACACATGTCGCGTACACCGTCATGATCATCCTCGCCCGAGCAATATTTGACAGCCGGCGTCAACAGGTTGCGGACCTCACCGCCAGGCATGAAGCCAATGTCCTGATCCAGTGATGCGATCGCGACGTTTCGTGATAGCGAGGGAGTATGTTCAGGCGGCCGTTCCAAGGTGACGTTGCCGGTCTCGGACAGCATCACAAATTGCTCGAATGTCTGGAAAGTAGCCGCGGCTTTGGCCGCTGTCTGGTAGGAGGCGCTCGGCGTGTGCTCGGCAAGGTTCGTCTGCGTCGACCTGAGGGACTGACTGCCACTTGGCAAATAATCGCCCATCGACCGTTTCGAGGCCATTATCACACCGGTTGCGATCCGAGGCTCCGGATTGACGGCCGGAAAGCGATCATCCTTCTTGACGTAGGAGGCGATGAGATCGGGCATATCGTCGCCGCCCAATCGGGCGCGGCCCACATACTGCACCCTGACAGAGGCCGTGCCACTGTGCTTCAGGTCCAGCATGTCCGCCGCCTTGCTGGAAACGTCGATGATGCGACCTTTATGATAGGGACCGCGATCGTTGATGCGCACGATGAGCGAAGATCCGTTTTCAAGATTAGTCACCCGCACATAGCTGGGCAAGGGAAGGGTCGGATGCGCGGCGGAAAGGTGATCCGCGTCGTAAACTTCGCCGTTCGCGGTCCGCCTCCCCTGAAACGCCGAGCCGTACCAGGACGCGACGCCCTTCCTGTCGTAGTCCGGGTCTTCCTTCGGATAGTAACGCTTGCCTTTCACCACATAGGGCCCGCCAAGCATATACCGGCTACCGGGGATTTTCTTTCCGTAAGCGACCCGCGGTCTCGCCCTCACGCCGTATAGCTTTTCGGAAATATATCCGTTGCTGCGCGTGTTCGGCGCTTGCGTGGTCGTACAGGTAGCGCAGCAGGCGCAGGCCATCGTGATCGCCAACCATCGCACGCCTTTGACAGCCGTATTTACATCAACAAGCATCTGTCCAACGCTGGCGACAGCCTTCCGTGCGTCCGCGCCAGCCTCGACACAAACGCTCATGTCGGCTACGTGCTCGCAGTCTGCTGTGCGTTGGGTCGAGAGACAGACGGAATCGCGGCTGAGGCACTCGTCGATGCATTGCTGCATTCTGAGGTTGTGCCATTAAATCGCTCCATCCGGTGATATATGATTGTAAAATCGGGCTTGATGCTAAAAGTTCCCCTGGGACACGCGAATTTGCTTCGCCTTCTACTGGCGGCCGGCCGCTGCAACGCCACCCACGGACGCAGCCTGCGGCAGTGGCAAGACTGCAACTTCACCTCTACGCACTGAGTGGTTGCTGTTCCAATTTGTCGTGGCGCCGGGTCGCAAAGGCGCGTCTCGACCCAAAGCGGCGCTAACGCCGATCTAGGTGGCCGAAATTTTTCACGTCAGATTCTGTGGCACGGCGCGTCACTGCCTGCTTCCTTGACGACTTGCCTTCTATTACAATCCCTTTCGCACATAGAGGAGTTCCGCCATGAGCGAAGACGCCTTCAACATGTCGATCCGCAAGTTCCTGAAGGAAGTCGGCGTCACGTCGCAGCGCAAGATCGAGGAGACGGTGCGCAAGGGGCAGGTCGGCGGCAAGAAGTTGAAGGTCCGCATAACGCTAACGGCGGAAGGCACCGGGCTCAACCACGTGGTGGACGGCGAGATCGAACTTCCGTAGGCCGGGCGAAGCGATCGAGCGAAACGTCCGGCTGCCCCAAGTTCATCGTCCACCCCCGCGCGTAATCGAAGCATGGCCGCCCTGGGCCGCAAAGCGGTCATCAAGCGATGTCTTCTTAGCGCGCCAGAAGCGGGCATAGGCATTGTTCTCCGGGTCATGCTGGCCGAGATCTTGGATCGCCTTTGCCGATGACGTATGGCGATCCTATCCGGGGAAATCGTCGTTCTCGTCTGCATCAGACTTGCGCTGCAGGAGCGCCTCGGCCTCAGGCGACGGACCATCCACCGTCCACCAGCAGGTTCGCGCCGGTGATCAGACTCGCAGCCGGTGATGCAAGGAAGACGACGGCACCCACCACATCATCGGTTTCACCGATCCGGCCGAGTGGAATGTGAGCGAGCGTCGCTTTGCGATTGTCGGCATCGGACAGAAAAGGCGTTGTACCATCCGTGTGGATGAACGTCGGCGATACGGTATTTACGGTGACGTTATAGCGTGCCCATTCGGCTGCGAGGCAGCGCGTGAGGTGATTAATTGCCGCCTTGCTCATGCAATAGATTGCCTCGCCGCGTAGTGCCACGGTACCGGCCTGTGAGCTGATGTTGATGATCCGGCCGCTATTGCGCTTGATCATTTGACGGCCCACTGCCTGCGTCATCAGAAAAGTGCCCTTGATGTTGACATCGAGTATTTCGTCTAGGTCCTTCTCTTCGACGAGTTCCGCGAGATTGCCCGGAGCCACGCCGACGTTGTTGACGAGGACGTCGATCCGACCGAACGTCGTAAGCGCCGCGTCGACGGCTTGTGCGATGTGGGCCTTATTGGGAATGTCCAGTTCAACAGGGAGAACTTTTCGTCCCGCGCCCTCGAGTTCGGCAACCAGGCCCGCCGACGCTGCGACATCGCGGACCCCCAAAACAATATCCGAGCCCGCTGCGGCACAGGCAAGTGCGCAAGCTCGACCGATGCCACGGCTCGCTCCCGTCACTAAAGTCACCTTGTCCTCAAGGCTGAAGTCCGGCGCATTCTTCTGCATCATGATGCCTCCCCTCGATGAAGCTCATTTATGGCAGCGTCGACGTGCGGATACCAGATGTTCTGCGCATGCTGAGGAGCGTCCCTTTGATCAATGGACGATTTCCCAGCGTCTCTAGAGTCAGATTGATAGAGCAGTTCGAGCGTCAGGTCTGCTTTGGGCCAAAAGCGGTCATCGCAGAAACCCGATGGACGACAAAGCGACAATCGAAAGCCCGCCGAATGCAACCGTGATACCGAGCGACAGCGAGATACCCAATTTCTCCATCGCGAAGGCCAGCACGAACGGCGCCAAGGCAGACAGGGTTAGCCGCGCCGCCATCATCTTGCCTTGCAGTTTGCCGTAACCGTCGCTGCCGAAGAGATGCAGTGGCAAGGTGCCGG
>NZ_JBNDHT010000127.1:0-20746 GCF_056755115.1 Rhizobium sp. SVR5-2C
GGCCGACGGCAACGTAGACGCAGTAAAGCTTCTCACCCTCTGGACCGGAGTCGTGGATGGCCTTCTGGTTCAGGATCGTGTCGAGGATGATCGCGGTTTTGCCGGTCTGGCGGTCGCCGATGACCAGTTCGCGCTGGCCGCGGCCGACCGGGATGAGTGCGTCGATGGCCTTGAGACCGGTCGACATCGGCTCATGAACCGACTTGCGCGGAATAATGCCAGGAGCCTTGATGTCAACGCGCGAGCGGCGTGTCGCATTGATCGGGCCCTTGCCGTCAATCGGATTGCCAAGAGCGTCGACGACGCGGCCGAGCAGCTCCGGACCAACCGGAACGTCGACGATGGCGCCGGTCCGCTTGACGACGTCGCCTTCCTTGATGTCACGGTCCGAACCGAAGATAACAACACCGACGTTGTCAGACTCGAGGTTCAGCGCCATGCCGCGGACGCCGCCCGGAAACTCGACCATTTCGCCCGCCTGAACATTGTCCAGACCGTAAACGCGAGCAATACCGTCACCGACAGAAAGCACCTGGCCGACTTCCGAGACTTCTGCCTCTTTACCGAAATTTTTGATTTGATCTTTGAGAATTGCGGAAATTTCCGCGGCGCGGATGTCCATCAGCCAACCTCTTTCAATGCAAGCTTGAGGGTAGAAAGTTTGGTGCGAAGCGACGTATCAATCTGACGGGACCCGACCTTCACGATCAGACCACCAAGAATTGACGGATCAACCGTGACGGCAATCGCCACGTCTTTGCCGGTGACGCCCTTTAGCGCCGCCTTCAATTCGGTTTCCTGCGCTGGAGTGAGCGCATGGGCCGAGGTGACCTCGGCAGAAATTTCGCCGCGTTGGTTGGCAGCGATGATGCGGAAAGCCCTGATGATGCCCGGAAGGGCAAAGAGGCGGCGGTTGCGCGCCAGGACCTTCAGGAAATTGGCGAAGAAGCCGCCGAAGCCGGCTTTCTCGTTGAGGGCAACGATCGCCTTCAGCTGATCGTCGGACGAAAAGACAGGGCTTGAAACGAAGCGCTTCAAATCATCGCTCTCGTCCAGCATCGCCTGGAAACGGTCGAGATCCCTCGTGACGCTCTCGACGGCACCTTCCTCAAGCGCCAGTTCGAACAGCGACGAGGCATAGCGTTCTGCAACACCAGAAGTAAGCTGGGACGTGTCTGCCACGGGCACAAATTCCCCTATTTCAGTTCAAGAATCCTGCCACGGGCGTAAATCGGCCCATGCACTTGAATTCGCTTTTGATTTCCCCCGGAAAGCGCAAGAGAAGCCTCTCACCTCTTTCGAAATTCGGGGTCCGTCTAACATAGGATATCGGGACTCGCAACACGCGTAACGTCCGAATGTGCCTTTCGAATGATTTTCTACCGGAAAATCGAAAAATGGCCCAAATCGCCGCGAGCAAACGGCCCGGAGCGTCGTAATCTACGTTACGAAGAAGCCGAAGGAATATCCGAGCGGCAGTGCCGCAAGAGCGACTTGCACAACCAAAAGTAAATAGTTGAGCGCGGTACTCCCCTTATCGGAAAGGAGGGAGACGACCCGGGCGAATGCCGCCATCGCGAAAGCCGCGCCGAGCGCCATGTAGATGAAGTCCTGCGCCAGCATGATCGCCGAAAGGCCGAAGCCGAGATAGAAGCCGCCGATGGAGCGCTGCTCGGCGAACCCATCCCGACGCTCGCCGCGAGGCTGCAGACCGAAAAGCCGCATCGCATAGCCGGGTGCGAACATGATCACGAAACCGGCGAGAGCCGTGAATGCGGCGGCGCAGAAAGCGAGCTGCTCGCCAAAGGTCTCCGGAAAATAAAACTCCATGAATCAGCCCCAAATCACTGAATGATTGGGGCGACTTATGGCACGAAGCCAGCGGTTAGGAAACGGTGGCAAGACATCGCGGCAAGTTGAATGATTGGGCGACGGGCCGGCCTTCCGTCGTCGTAAGGCGCTAGTGTCGTTCACAGGAAGCTCTGCGGATCGATGTCGAGCTGGACATGCACCGAGCCACGCTCTTTCGGCGCCTGGGCGAGCATGGTTCGCAGAAAAGCTTGCATGTCGGAATTCCGCCGTCCGTGAACGAGCAGGCGGAAGCGGTAGCGGCCGCGGACGAGAGCGAGCGGCGCTTCAGCCGGTCCGAGGACCGAAATGCCGGAGACCTGCGGGGCGGCATTGCGCACGCCACGAGCGTGGTTTTCCGCATCATGCCGGGTTTCAGCGGAAACGATGATCGAAGCGAGCCGTCCGAAAGGCGGCAGAATTGCGCGTTCCCGCTCGGAGATCTCGCGTTCATAGAACGCGCCCGCGTCACCGGAGACAATCGCCTGCATGACGGGATGCTGCGGTTGGTAGGTCTGCAACAACCCATGGCTCTTCAGACCTGTTCGCCCTGCACGGCCCGTCACTTGGGAAAGAAGCTGGAAGGTTCTTTCCGCTGCACGCGGATCGCCGTTGGCAAGACCGAGATCGGCGTCGACGATGCCGACTAGGGTCATGAGCGGAAAGTTATGCCCCTTGGCGACGAGCTGCGTGCCGATGACGATATCGGCTTCGCCCTTGGCAATCGCATCAAGCTCCAGACGCAGGCGCTTGACGCCACCCATGATATCGGAGGAAAGCACGATCGTTCGTGCCTCGGGGAAATGCCGCTCGACCTCTTCAGCAATGCGCTCGACTCCCGGCCCGCAGGCGACGAGATGATCGAGCGTTCCGCATTCCGGGCAGGCCTCGGGTGTCCGCTCCGTATGGCCGCACTGATGGCATTGGAGCTGGCTGCGGAAACGGTGCTCGACGAGCCAGCTCGAACATTGCGGGCACTGGAAACGATGGCCGCAAACGCGGCAGAGCGTCAGCGGCGCGTAGCCGCGACGATTGAGGAAGAGCAGCGCCTGTTCTTTCTTCTCGATGGTCTTGCCAATCGCCCGGATCAAGACAGGCGAGAGAAAGCCACCCCTTTCCGGAGCATGCCGCCGCATGTCGACGAGGTGCAGATCCGGCAACGCCGCGTCACCAAAACGTGTCGGCAGATGAATGGTGCTATAGCGTCCGCTCTGGCCGTTCACCTGGCTTTCGACGGAGGGCGTCGCCGACACCAGAACGACCGGGAAATCGCCGATCCGCCCGCGCACGACAGCCATGTCGCGTGCATTGTAGTAGACGCGGTCTTCCTGCTTGTAGGCCGGATCGTGCTCCTCGTCGACGATGATGAGGCCCAGGTCTTCGAACGGCAGAAACAGGGCTGATCTTGCCCCGGCAACGACCCGGACCTCGCCGGTGACTGCCTGTCGCCAGACCTTTTCGCGCATGCGCGGCGCAAGATCGGAGTGCCATTCGGCCGGCTTTGCGCCAAAGCGGTCCTGAAAGCGCTCGAGGAAACTCGCTGTCAGCGCGATTTCGGGCAGCAGGATCAACACCTGCCTTCCTTGTCTCAGTGTCTCGGCTATGGCCTCGAAATAGACCTCGGTCTTGCCCGAGCCCGTGACGCCGTCGATTAGCGAAACCGCAAATTCACCCTTTCTGACCTCGGTCAGAATCTCTTCGGCTGCAGCCTTTTGCGGCCCTTCCAGGCGCGACGGCGCAAAATCCGGATCTGGTTTTGCGACCACGGGCGGCGGTGGCAGGAAGATCGCCTCGAACAAGCCGTGGCTGACGAGACCATCCACGACGCTGAGCGAAACGCCAGCCGCGTGCGCAAGGCCCGACCGCGTCCAGGAAATGCCGTCCGCTGCCGTCTCGAGCACCCGCGCTCGCGCAGGCGTCATGCGTTCCGGCTCGCCGCCGGCGAAGCGCAACCCCTCCACCATAGGCTCCGGCTCAAACGCATTTGGAGCACGAAGCGCCATTCGGGCGACAAGGCCGGGCGGCGACAGCGTATATGCCGCAACCCAGTCGATGAAATCCCGCATTTCCTTCGTGAGCGGCGGGCAATCGAAGACATGCGTGATCGGCCGGAGCTTCTTCGGATCGACCCCTTCGTCGCCGCCGTCCCAGACGACGCCGATCACCTGCCGCGGCCCGAGCGGCACTTGCACGACCGAGCCGGGTTCGACCGCCATGCCTTCGGGTACGGAGTAGGAGTATGCCTTCGGCGCCGGCATGGGGACGAGAACCGGAACCGTACGGTTCACGGGTGGTGCATCGAATAGCGCGCCAAAGAGATCGGAAGAATCTGTGCTCATCGGGCGTGACCATGCCCGCAACGGCCGCAAAATGGAACCATAAAGAGAACGAGAGTCAGGACCTAAACGGCGACTGGTTCGGCGCTGACAACGGAGGCGCTGACAGGCTCAAACTGTGCGTCGCCATCGTTGACCAGATCGAACACCGTGTGCCGCTCCAGCGCCTTCGTCACGTCGTTGATGTCCCCTTCGAGCCGCTCGACAGGAATGAGGTCGCCGATGATGAAATCGAAGCGGTCGCCGCGCTTGTTGAGAAGCTCGTGAAACACCGTCATGTCGCGGAGTTCCGTCGACCACTTGGCGAACCAGTAGAAAAGGCCGGAATTGCGTGCCTTCATATGCACCGGCAAAATCGGCAGGTTGTATTTGCGGGCGAGGCTGATGGCCGAGCTCTTCCACGGCCTCTCGTTCAACCGGCCATTGGCCCAATAGGCGATGCGGCCCGAGGGAAACAATACGGTTGCCTTTCCCTGCTTCACCGCATGGTTCGTCAGCTGCAGCGTCTCGCGGGTCTTGAGCTTCGACTTGTACTCTTCCCGCCATTCCACGGGGATAACCATTTCGGCAAAGCGCGGATTGACACGCACGGCATCGCGGTTGGCGAAGAACATCATGTCCGGGCGACGGTTCTTCAACAGATCGAAGACTGCAACACCGTCGGCGATGCCGGTCGGATGGTTGCTGACCAGAATGAAACCGCCGGAGGCAGGGATACGCTCGGCATTCCTGACCTTGATGTCCAGGGTGAGCAGATTGCTCATATATTCGAAGCATTGGAAACCAGGCTTGTTCGCGACGTCATTGGCGAATTGAAGAGCCTTGTTGTAACGCAGAAGCGTGTAGAGAAAGGGCCGCATCACTGGCCAAAGCGGATTGCGGACAATGCGCTGCCCGCGTTCTGCGATCAGAGTATCGACGATGTGGCCAGGATTGCCGTGGGAAACCAGAGCGATCGCTTCCGCGAGCTGTCCGAAAGCCGTCGTGGATTGGCGCCGTGCCATGCAAAGTCCTGTCTCGTTCGGAGCAGCTATCGCAACCTATTGTGATGGATGCATGACAAGCGCTTCGCCGATATTAGCAATTCCCTAACTGGTCGCCCCTCAGAATTGGCCAAGGCAATAGCAAAATCAAGGCCAGCGCCGTGAACGAACTCCTGATTATCGCCGACCCGCACCTGATGGCGGAACGTAGCGCCTGGCTGGAAAACCTTAGGAGCGAACGGCGCCTTTCGGAACATACCCTCGATGCTTACGAGCGTGACAGCCGCCAATTCCTCACCTTCCTGACTGGCCATCTCGGCGGCCCGGCAACCCTGAAGGACATCGAGGCTCTCCGCCCCGCCGATTTCCGCGCCTTCCTGGCTGCGCGCCGCAAGGAGGGCTCCGGAGCCCGATCACTTGGCCGCAACCTGGCCGGCCTTCGCTCGCTGTTGCGCTACCTTGAGAAGAGAGGCCTGGTGAACGCCGCGGGCGCGAGCGCAGTCCGCTCGCCGAAGCAGCCGAAATCGCTGCCGAAGCCGCTTTCCGACAACCAGGCGATCACCGTTGCCAGCGACGAGGCGCAGCTTCACGAGGAGCCATGGATCGCTGCGCGCGATGCGGCCGTGTTCACCCTGCTCTATGGCTGCGGCCTGCGCATTTCCGAGGCCCTCGACCTGACTGGCGACGCTCTGCAGCCCGGCACCACGGCATTGCGCATAACCGGCAAAGGCAACAAGACCCGCCTCGTCCCGTTGTTGTCGATCGTTGTTGAAGCCGTTCAGAAATACCGATCACTCTGCCCGTATCATCTTGAGAGCGCGGCACCGCTGTTCCGTGGCGCGCGGGGCGGCAAACTGCAGGCTGCGATCATCCAGCGCACGATGCAGCGCATGCGCGGAGCTTTCGGCCTACCGGAAACGGCGACCCCGCATGCGCTGCGGCATTCCTTTGCGACGCATCTCTTAGCCGGCGGTGGCGATCTCAGGACCATCCAGGAACTGCTTGGCCATGCAAGCCTCTCCACGACCCAGGTCTATACCGGCGTCGACTCGTCACGCTTGCTGGAAGTTTACGATCGCGCCCATCCAAGGGCATAATCTTTCGTTAACGCATTCTCTTAAAGGAATATGCGCGAGACAAGGCGTAGAGCTTTGGCCTCGTTACTGTGACCGGAACACCATCATGACGATCTCGATCGGCCACCGAAGCCTGCATGTCCCAGCACCCGGCAATATCCTGCTTTGGCTGATTGCCGCCTTCCATTTGCTGCTCGCAGCCGCTCTTTTCGCCGTGCTCCTTTCGGTGTCTCAGGCACAGGCTGCCGACGACGCATGCACCGGCAAGAACCTGCTGACCGAGCTGCAGCAGAACGATCCCGCCCGCTACGCGGAGGTCGTCAAGGAAGCCGATGCGACGCCGAACGGCAAGGGCATTTTCTGGAAGATTGAAAAGCCCGGTTTGAAGCCGTCCTGGTTGCTCGGCAGCATGCATGTCACCGATCCTCGCGTGCTGAACCTGCCGCCCTATGCCCAGGCGGCGCATGATGGCGCCGACACGATCATCATCGAATCCGACGAGATTCTGAATGAGAAGAAGGCGGCAGCCGCTCTCCTTGCCCGACCGGACCTCACCATGTTCACGGATGGCACGACGATCGAAAAACTTCTCTCACCGGAGGATTACGCCCGTCTCGACGCCGGCCTGAAGCAGCGCGGAATTCCGCTCGCTGCCGTTTCGCGCATGCGTCCCTGGATGATCGCCAGTGCCGTCGCCCTCCCCGCCTGCGAGATCTCGCGGAAGGCCAAGGGCGTGCAGTTCCTCGACCAGAAGATCGCCGCCGACGCCGCTGCCGAAGGCAAGCAGGTGAAGGGGCTTGAAACGCTGGCCGAACAACTGCAGGCCATGGCGGAACTTCCGGTCGAATTCCATCTGAAATCGCTGATCGAAACGCTCGAGCTTGGCGCGAAGATGAATGACGTCGTTGAAACGATGACCGATCTCTATCTCTCCGGAGACATCGGAATGACGATCCCGATGCTCAAGACCGTTTCACCTGATGGCGCGGACGACGATAGCGATTATGCCGCCTTCGAACAGCGCATCATTCTCGACCGCAACAAGGTGATGGCCGAACGCGCCGCGCCGATACTCGCCGGCGGGAATATCTTCATGGCCGTCGGCGCGCTTCACCTTCCCGGCGAGGGCGGCGTGATCGAACTGCTCCGCAAGCAGGGCTTCACGGTCACGGCCGTGAACTAACCGACCGTCATCCGGCGAACTGCATTTGTCTTCCAGTAGAACTGGTGTGCGAGCGCACCAGCGACATGTGCCGCGATCAGCGCCCAGAGGATCATCTTGAGAATTTCCGCATGGATGGTGCCGGAAATATCGACACCGAAATAATAGGCCGCCATACCCGTAAGCGGCAGCGCGAAGATCAGCGCATATAGCGCAACATGCGCAGCCTTTGCCGCAAGGCGAAAGATGGCTGGCTCTTCGGCAATCTCCGGCGGCGCCCCCTGGAACAGGCGCAGGCACACGCGCAGGACAGCCAGAACAAGGATCGAAATACCGATATAGGCGTGCACATTGGCCGAGGCGATCTGCTCGGGCGATGGGGTGCCGCCATGCCGGATCACCCGGTGCCAAGCGTTCATGCCGTCCGGAAAGAGAAGGTTATAGAATATGAGCAGGGCCATGGTCCAATGCACCAGGCGCTGGGGCGGGCTGTAAGATTGAACGACATGGGACCGCATTGGCTTTTCCCGGAAAAATTAGAACAATTTCAAAGTAAAAGGCCGCCTGCCCTAAGGCAAGCGGCCTTTGCTGCATGGCGAAGATTTAATATTACATGTGGATCGGCTTGAAGAAGGTGGCGAGAGCTGCTTCCTTGACGGCTTCCGACATCGTCGGATGCGCGTGGCAGGTCCGGCCGAGGTCTTCCGCGGAACCACCGAATTCCATCAGCACCGCGATCTCGTGGATCATTTCGCCGGCGCCGAAGCCGACGATATGACCGCCGAGAACCCGATCCGTTTCCTTGTCCGACAGGATCTTCACAAAGCCGTCCGTTGCGAGCATGGCGCGCGCGCGACCGTTTGCCGTGAAGGGGAACTTGCCGACCTTATAGGCAATGCCCGCCGCCTTCAGCTCTTCCTCGGTCTTGCCGACGGAGGCGACTTCCGGCTGCGTGTAGACGACGCTCGGGATGACATCATAGTTCACATGGCCATGCTGGCCGGCGAGGATTTCCGCGAGGGCAACGCCTTCGTCTTCCGCCTTGTGCGCCAGCATCGGTCCCTTCACGACGTCGCCGATCGCATAGATGCCAGGAACGTTCGTGCGGAAGTGACCGTCGATTTCGACACGGCCACGGCCGTCGAGCTTCACGCCTGCTTCTTCCAGGCCGAGGCCAGCCGTGTAGGGAGTGCGGCCGGTCGCGATCAGAACGACTTCGGCTTCGAGCGTCTGGGCATCGCCACCCTTGACCGGCTCGAACGTCACCTTCGCACCCTTGCCGCCCTTTTCGACGCCCGTCACCTTCGAGCTCAGGTTGATGTCGACGCCCTGCTTGGCGAGCATGCGCTGGAACTGCTTGGCGACTTCGCCGTCCATGCCGCCGAGGATCGTGTCGAGAAATTCGACGACGGTGACCTTGGCGCCGAGGCGCGACCATACGGAACCGAGCTCAAGGCCGATCACGCCGCCGCCGACGACGATCATCGTTTCCGGCACCTTCTCGAGCGCGATCGCACCCGTCGAGGAAATGATTACCTTCTCGTCGATATCGACCTTGACACCCGGAATGCCGGCGACATCCGACCCAGTCGCGATGACGATGTTCTTGCCTTCGATTTCCTGCACCTTGCCGTCGTCGCCGGTGACGGAAACCTTGCCGGCCGAAACGATCTTGCCGGTGCCCTGGAAGGCATCGATCTTGTTCTTCTTGAAGAGGAAGGCGACGCCGTCGACGTTCGACTTCACGGTCGCATCCTTGTGCGCCAGCATCTTTCCGAGGTTCAGCTTGGGTGCCGCGACTTCGATGCCAAGCGCATCCATGCCGTGGCCAGCCTGATGGAACATTTCGGAGGCGTGCAACAGCGCCTTGGACGGGATGCAGCCGACGTTGAGGCAGGTGCCGCCGAAGGTCGCGCGCTTTTCAACGACCGCGACCTTGAGACCAAGCTGTGCCGCCTTGATGGCAGCGACATAGCCGCCGGGGCCGGTTCCGATAACGATCACATCATAGGACATTGCTTCTTTTCCTTTGCGTTATTTCATTGGCCGGCGGCGCAGGCAGGCGCGAGCCGGAAACCAAAACTGACAGGCGTTGTTACGGGGATGCAGTTGAACCATTCGCCGCTGACAAAGCGGACGCGGACGGGTTTAAGGATGGCGATCCGGACGCCGGCAGAGAGAAGACGTTGCATCCTTTTTCCTTTGCCGCCTAACGCCCGCCGCTCACATTGAGGATCGAGCCCGTGACGTAGGAGGCCGCGGGAGACAGAAGATAGAGAACTGCATCTGCCACTTCTTCAGCCGTTCCCGGCCGCTGCATCGGAATGTTCGGCGCCATGTCGCGCGCGCGATCCGGCAGTCCGCCCGAGGCATGAATATCGGTATCGATGATTCCCGGGCGGATCGCATTGACGCGAACACCTTCGGTGGCGATTTCGCGTGCCAGCCCGATCGTGAACGTGTCGATCGCTGCCTTCGAGGCCGCGTAGTCGACATATTGCGATGGCGAGCCGATGATGACTGCCATCGACGAAATGTTGACGATAGCTCCCCCACCGCCGCCATGTTTGCGCGACATGCGGCGCACGGCTTCCGCCGCGCAGAGAATGGAACCCGTCACATTGACGCGCATCATCCGCTCGATACGGTCGACACTCATCTCGTCGACCCGTTGAGCCACGTCGACGATGCCGGCGTTGTTCACCAGCCCATCGAGGCGGCCGAAATGGCGATCGACGGTTTCGAACATCGAGACGATATCATCCGCATTGCCGACATCGGCTCTTACGGCAAGCGCCTCCCCGCCATCCGCCGAAATCGCGTTGACCACGGCGTCCGCGGCGGCTTTGTTCGAGGCGTAATTGACGGCAACTCGCCAGCCCTGCCTAGCCGCAAGCTTTGATACAGCGGCACCGATGCCGCGGCTTCCGCCGGTAACCAGCAGAACGGGCGCTTCGCTCATTTTGCACATTCCTTGAATGTCATGACGTCCCAAGGCGCGACGGTTGCCTTGCCTTCACCCCAGATCGAGGACTCGCGGATCGCTGGACCGAGACCCGGCAGCACGATCCTGTCCGCCGCGTCCGCCGACTCCGCCTGAAGATTATCCACCTGGCCCGCAGCGCTGACACCATAGACCGGCCCCTGCCAGACCGTGCAGGCATCAAGATCGTCACCCGTCACATCGCCACTCGGGCAGTTGAACATGACGATGCCGATCGCACGGTCCGGATCTTCCGATGGCATCACATAGCCATCCAGGACCAACGACGTCTTCTGCACACTGATCTTGAACTGATTGCTTGCCGCAGCAGCATCGGATTCGAGCGGCGAAAACCGAAGTTCGTAAGCGCCGTCGCGATCGGCATAAACGGCATTCGATTGCTTGCAGTCGGCCGGAAGCGCGGCACCCGCTGTCGCGCACAGGAAGAGCGGCACGGCCAGCGCCGTCATTCGCCGCCTAAGCGTCGCGATGCGAAGCGAGCTATTGCCCCTTGCCTGAACTCCAAGCGTCATAAGGCACTCCTTGCCGGAAGAACGAGGGCCGCGCGAGCGGCCCTCCAATTCCTCTTAGAGGTCGAGGACCAGACGCTCCGGATCTTCCAGGCTTTCCTTGACGCGGACGAGGAAGGTCACGGCTTCCTTGCCGTCGACGATACGGTGATCGTAGGAGAGTGCGAGATACATCATCGGACGGATGACGATCTGGCCGCCGACGACAACCGGACGGTCCTGGATCTTATGCATGCCGAGGATGCCGGACTGCGGAGCGTTCAGGATCGGCGAGGACATCAGCGAACCGTAAACGCCGCCATTGGTGATCGTGAAGGTGCCGCCCTGCATGTCGGCCATCGACAGCGAACCGTCGCGGGCTGCCTTTGCCAGACGTGCCAGGTCCTTTTCGACTTCAGCGATCGACATCTGGTCGGCATCGCGAATGACCGGGACGACGAGGCCCTTGTCCGTGCCGACGGCCATGCCGATGTGGCAGTAGTTCTTGTAGATGATGTCGGTGCCGTCGATCTCGGCATTGACCGCCGGCAGTTCCTTCAGCGCGTGGGTGATCGCCTTGGTGAAGAAGCCCATGAAGCCGAGCTTCACGCCATGCTTCTTTTCGAAGACGTCCTTGTACTTGGCACGCAGGTCCATGACGGCCTTCATGTCCACCTCGTTGTAGGTGGTCAGCATGGCCGCGGTGTTCTGTGCGTCCTTGAGGCGCTTGGCGATCGTCTGGCGCAGGCGCGTCATCTTCACGCGCTCTTCGCGGCCGGCATCCTCGACGGTCGACGGACCGCGCGGAGCCGCAGGAACTGCAGCCGGCGCCGAGGCAGCCGGAGCGGAAATGCCCTTGGCGACAGCGGCAATGACATCGCCCTTCAGGACCTGGCCGCGCTTGCCGCTGCCTTCGACCTGATCGGCCGAGAGATTGTTCTCAGCGAGCATCTTCGAAGCAGCCGGAGCCGGCGGCATGGACGACGGAGCAGCGGGCTGAGCGGCAGGAGCCGGAGCGGCAGCGCCGGCCAGTGCGGGCTCGGCAACCTTCGCCGGAGCGGCGGCGGGGGCGGCGGCAGCCGGGGCAGCGGTAGCGCCGGCACCTGCGGTGATCTGGCCGAGCAGCGCGCCGAGACCGACGGTTTCGCCTGCCTGAGCAACGATTTCGGACAGCGTACCAGAGGCCGGCGCCGGCACTTCGATGGTCACCTTGTCGGTTTCGAGCTCAACAATCGGCTCGTCAGCCTTGATGGCGTCGCCAACCTTCTTGAACCAGGTGCCGACGGTTGCCTCGCTGACGGATTCACCGAGAGTTGGAACGCGGATTTCTGTGGCCATTGTTCAAATCCTGATTTGCTTGTTTTCGTTCTATGCGTTTCCGGCAGCAGATGGCCGGAGAATGATCGAGGGCATCGGCAAAATTTCAAAGCGGAAACCAAAACCGGAGCGGATGATCGGATCAGCGTCGGCCAGCGCGTCAGCGGCCTCCTCATCCTCGACCGAGACGACCGCCATGCCCCAGGCTCCCTCGCCTTCGAAGACGGGACCGGCGACAAGTGCCGATCCTGCTTGTGCGTTCTGGTGCCAGTATTCGGCATGGCGTTTCATCGCCGCCATTTCCTCTCCGGTCCCGTCATGCGGGAAAGTGAGGCGCGGCGGAACCAATCTCATGAAGAAATATGCCATCGCGCCCTCCCGTTCTTAGCCGCCCAGCGCATCCTCGAGGAATGCGGCGAGCTGCGACAGATGCTTGGACATCAGACCCGTTGCCGGCGAGGCGGCAGCCGGACGGCCGGTGTAACGGACGCGCTGATACTTCGCATCGATGTGGGCGAGTACCCACTCCAGATACGGGTCGATGAACGACCATGCACCCATGTTCTTCGGCTCTTCCTGGCACCAGACCATCTCGGCGTTCCGGAAGCGCGAGAGCTCGTTGATGAGCGCCTTTGCCGGGAACGGATAGAGCTGTTCGACGCGCAGCAGATAGACATCGTCGATGCCGCGCTTTTCGCGCTCTTCCAGAAGGTCGTAGTAGACCTTGCCGGTGCACATGACGACACGGCGAATCTTGTTGTCCTTCTGCAACTTGATCGGGCTATCCTTGATGACCTCGGCATCGTCCCAGAGCAGACGATGGAAGGAGGACTCACCGGCAAGTTCGGCAAGGCTCGAAACTGCCCGCTTGTGGCGCAGCAAGGACTTCGGCGTCATCAGGATCAGCGGCTTGCGGAAGTCACGCTTCAGCTGGCGGCGCAGGATGTGGAAGTAGTTCGCCGGCGTCGTGACGTTGGCGACCTGCATGTTGTCTTCGGCGCAAAGCTGCAGGTAACGCTCGAGGCGAGCCGAGGAGTGCTCCGGACCCTGACCTTCGTAGCCATGCGGCAGCAGGCAGACGAGACCCGACATGCGCAGCCACTTGCGTTCGCCCGACGAAATGAACTGGTCGAAGACGACCTGCGCACCGTTGGCGAAGTCGCCGAACTGGGCTTCCCAGAGGGTCAGCGCATTCGGGCGAGCCAGCGAATAGCCGTATTCGAAGCCGAGTACCGCTTCTTCCGAAAGCATCGAGTTGATGACTTCGTAACGGGCCTGGTTGGGCGACAGGTTCGCAAGCGGGATATAGCGTTCTTCCGTCTCCTGATCGTAGAGAACCGAATGACGCTGCGAGAAGGTGCCGCGTTCGCAATCCTGACCGGAGAGGCGGATCTTGTGGCCTTCGACCACCAGCGAACCGAAGGCGAGCGCTTCGGCCATCGCCCAGTCGAGATTCTCGCCCGTCTGGACCATGTTGGCGCGGTTTTCCATGAAGCGCTGGATGGTGCGGTGCGCATGGAAACCTTCCGGAATTTCCGAAAGCTTGCGGCCGATATCCTTCAACGTCTTCATCGGAACCGCCGTCTTGCCACGACGCTGTTCGTCGGCATTGTCGGCCGTGCGCAGGCCCGACCACTCACCGTCCAGCCAGTCGGCCTTGTTCGGCTTGTAGCTCTGGCCGGCGTCGAATTCCTGCTCGAGATGCGCGCGCCAGTCGGCCTTCATCTTCTCGACTTCGCCTTCGCTGACGAGGCCTTCGGCCACGAGACGATCGGCGTAGATCTGCAGAACCGTCTTGTGGCCGCGGATGACCTTGTACATCTTCGGCTGCGTGAAGGACGGCTCGTCGCCTTCGTTGTGGCCGTAGCGGCGGTAGCAGAACATGTCGACCACGACCGGCTTGTGGAACTTCATCCGGAATTCGGTTGCGATTTTCGCGGCATAGACGACAGCTTCCGGATCGTCGCCGTTGACGTGGAAGATCGGCGCTTCGATCATCTTCGCAACGTCGGACGGATAAGGCGACGAACGGGAGAAGGCCGGGTTCGTCGTGAAGCCGATCTGGTTGTTGATGATGACATGCATCGTGCCGGCAACGCGGTGACCGCGAAGACCGGACAGACCGAGAATTTCGGCGATGACGCCCTGGCCGGCGAAGGCCGCGTCGCCGTGGATCAGCAACGGCAGAACCTTGGCACGCTCGGTCAGTGGAATGACGTCGCCGTCCCAGACGGTCGCGCTCATGTCCTGCTTGGCACGGACCTTGCCCATGACGACCGGGTCGACGATCTCAAGGTGTGACGGGTTTGCCGTCAGCGAAACGTGCACCCTGTTGCCGTCGAATTCGCGGTCGGACGATGCACCGAGATGGTACTTGACGTCACCCGAACCTTCGACCTCGTCAGGCGCGTAGGAACCACCCTTGAATTCGTGGAAGATGGCGCGGTGCGGCTTGCCCATGACCTGCGAAAGCACATTGAGACGCCCGCGGTGAGCCATGCCGAAGACGGCCTCCTTGAGGCCGAGGCTGCCACCGCGCTTGAGGATCTGCTCAAGCGCCGGGATCAGCGATTCACCGCCATCGAGGCCGAAACGCTTGGTGCCCTTGAACTTGACGTCGAGGAACTGCTCGTAGCCTTCGGCTTCGACGAGCTTGGCAAGGATCGCCTTCTTGCCTTCCGCGGTGAAGGCAACACCCTTGTCCGGCCCTTCGATGCGCTCCTGAACCCAGCCCTTTTCTTCCGGGTTGGACATGTGCATGAACTCGACGCCGAGCGTCGAGCAATAGGTCCGCTCGAGGATCTCGATCATCTGCGGAATAGTCGCGAATTCGAGACCGAGTACGTTGTCGATAAAGATCTTGCGATCGTAGTCGGCGGGCGTGAAGCCGTAGGCCTCCGGTGAAAGCTCCTTGTAGTCTTCGACCGGTGCCGCGATGCCGAGCGGGTCGAGCTTGGCATGAAGATGGCCGCGCATGCGATAGGCACGGATCATCATGATGGCGCGTACGGAATCGCGCGTCGCCTGGAGAACATCGGCGCCGTCGGTCGGCTGGCCCGCGGCTTCGGCCTTCGCCTTGACCTTGGTTTCGATGATCTTCTCGACCGTGCCCCAGTCACCGTCGAGTGCCGACACCAGATCGCCGCGGGGCTGGACAGGCCAGTTCTTCTTACGCCAGGAAGCGCCCTTGGCCGCCTTCTTCACATCATTCGGGTTGTCATCCAGCGCCTTGAAGAAGGCTTGCCATTGATCGTCTACGGACGTCGGGTCCTCTTCGTAGCGTGCGTAGAGCTGCTCGATATAGGCAGCATTGGCGCCATCCAGAAACGAGGTGATCTGAAACTGCTCGTTGGCTTCTTGCCGTGCCATGGTCTTACGCGGACGCTCTTCGTCCGCCTCCTGACTTTGATGAATTTGCCGGCCGATACCGGCTGCCGCATTCCAATTTGCCGCCTGTCCGCGGCACATCTGCGTAAACGTTCTTGAACCGGGCGACGGATGCAGATGCCATCCACCGCCCGGGTCTATATGTCGGCTTAGCCCTTCAGGACTTCAACCAGCGTCTTGCCGAGGCGGGCCGGCGACGGCGAGACGCGGATGCCGGCCGATTCCATGGCCGCGATCTTCGATTCTGCGTCACCCTTGCCACCGGAAACCACGGCCCCGGCATGGCCCATCGTGCGGCCCTTCGGAGCCGTACGACCTGCGATGAAGCCGGCCATCGGCTTCTTGCGGCCCTTCTTGGCTTCGTCCTTGAGGAACTGCGCCGCATCTTCTTCTGCCGAGCCGCCGATTTCGCCGATCATGATAATCGACTGCGTGGCTTCGTCAGCGAGGAACATTTCGAGCACGTCGATGAACTCGGTGCCCTTGACCGGATCGCCGCCGATACCGACCGCCGTCGTCTGGCCGAGACCTTCATTGGAGGTCTGGAACACGGCTTCGTAGGTCAGCGTGCCGGAGCGCGAAACGATGCCGACCGAACCCTTGCGGAAGATCGAGCCCGGCATGATGCCGATCTTGCATTCTTCCGGCGTCAGGACGCCCGGGCAGTTCGGGCCGAGCAGGCGCGACTTGGACTTGTCGAGCTTTGCCTTCACCCGCACCATGTCCATGACCGGGATGCCCTCGGTGATGCAGGTGATGAACGGGATCTCGGCTTCGATCGCCTCGATGATCGCATCGGCTGCGCCTGCCGGCGGAACGTAGATCACGGTCGCTTCGGCGCCGGTCTTTTCCTTGGCTTCGGCAACGGTCGCGAAGATCGGCAGCGCCGTGCCGTCGACGCCCGACGACCACGATTCGCCACCCTTCTTCGGGTGAATACCGCCGACCATCTTGGTGCCGTAATAGGCGAGCGCCTGTTCGGTGTGGAAGGTGCCGGTCTTGCCGGTCAGGCCCTGTACGAGGACCTTCGTGTCTTTGTTGACGAGGATAGACATTCTTTCCGGTCCTTCCAGATTAAGCTTTGATCGCCGCGACGATCTTCTTCGCCGCATCGTCAAGATCGTCAGCCGCGGTAATCGCCAGACCAGACTCGTTGAGGATCTTCTTGCCGAGCTCGACATTGGTGCCTTCGAGGCGAACGACGAGCGGAACCTTCAGACCGACTTCCTGCACGGCCGCGACAACGCCCTCAGCAATGACATCACAACGCATGATGCCGCCGAAGATGTTGACGAGAATGCCTTCGACCTTGGGGTCGGCGGTGATGATCTTGAAGGCTGCGGCAACCTTCTCCTTGCCGGCGCCGCCGCCGACGTCACAGAAGTTCGCCGGCTCCTTGCCGTAGAGCTTGATGATGTCCATCGTCGCCATGGCGAGACCGGCACCGTTGACCATGCAGCCGATGTTGCCATCGAGAGCAACGTAGGCGAGGTCCCATTTGGACGCTTCGATTTCCTTGGAGTCTTCTTCGCTCTCGTCGCGCAGCGCCTTGACATCGTCGTGGCGGAAGAGCGCATTGCCGTCGAAGGACATCTTCGCGTCGAGAACGCGCAGGTGACCGTCCTTCATGACGATCAGCGGATTGACCTCGAGGAGAGCCATGTCCTTTTCGTTGAAGGCTTTGTAAAGCGCCGGGAACAGCGCCTTGGCATCTTCAGCGGCAGCGCCAGTCAGTTCGAGAGCCTTGGAGATCGCGGCAACGTCCGCAGCCGTTACGCCGGCTTCCGGATCGATGGCGATCGTATGGATCTTCTCAGGCGTATCGTGAGCGACAGCCTCGATGTCCATGCCGCCTTCGGTCGATACGACGAAGGCAACGCGGCCGACGGAGCGATCGACCAGCAGCGAGCAATAGAGTTCGCGGGCAATGTCGGCACCGTCTTCGATGTAGAGGCGGTTGACCTGCTTGCCGGCTTCGCCCGTCTGCGCGGTAACCAGCGTGTTGCCGAGCATTTCCTTGGCATGAGCGACGACTTCGTCGATCGACTTGGCGAGACGCACGCCGCCCTTGGCATCGGGGCCGAGTTCCTTGAACTTGCCCTTGCCGCGGCCGCCTGCATGGATCTGGCTCTTGACCACGTAAAGCGGGCCTGGGAGCGACTTGGCGGCAGCTTCGGCTTCCTCGACCTTGAGGATCGGTACGCCCTTCGCGACCGGCGCGCCATAGCCCTTCAAGAGAGCCTTGGCCTGATATTCATGAATGTTCATGGGGTCTTTCCCTGTTTCGATTACTTCAGCGCAGGTGCAATGTTGCTGCAGGCCTCGCAGAGACCGGCGACCGCGCCGACAGACTTGTCAAATGCTTCCTTCTCGGCCTTGTTGAGGTCGATCTCGATGACACGCTCGACGCCGCCGGCACCGATGACGGTCGGAACGCCGACATACATGTCCTTCACGCCATACTGACCGGTGAGCTGCGCAGCGCAGGGCAGCACGCGCTTCTTGTCCTTGAGGTAGGATTCGGCCATCTCGATCGCCGAAGCGGCGGGCGCGTAGTAGGCCGAGCCGGTCTTCAGCAGGCCAACGATTTCGGCACCGCCGTCACGGGTGCGCTGGATGATTTCCTCGAGGCGCTCCTTGGTGACCCAGCCCATCGTAACGAGATCGGTCAGCGGGATACCGCCAACGGTGGAGTAGCGTGCCAGCGGCACCATCGTGTCGCCGTGACCGCCGAGAACGAAGGCGGTGACGTCCTGAACGGAAACGTTGAATTCCTTGGCAAGGAAGAGACGGAAGCGCGACGAGTCGAGAACGCCGGCCATGCCGACGACCTTGTTTGCCGGAAGGCCGGAAAACTTCTGCAGCGCCCAGACCATGGCGTCGAGCGGGTTGGTGATGCAGATGACGAATGCATTCGGGGCATACTTCTTGATGCCGGCGCCGACCTGCTCCATGACCTTGAGGTTGATGCCGAGAAGGTCGTCGCGGCTCATGCCCGGCTTGCGCGGCACGCCTGCAGTCACGATGCAGACATCTGCACCCTCGATCGCGGAATAGTCGCTGGCACCCGTGAGATTGGCGTCGAAACCTTCGACCGGCGACGATTGGGCAATGTCGAGACCCTTACCCTGAGGAATGCCGTCGGCGATATCGAAGAGAACGATGTCGCCGAGCTCTTTCAGGCCGGCGAGATGCGCCAGCGTGCCACCAATCATGCCAGAACCGATGAGTGCGATTTTGTTACGCGCCATTTCGCTGTTTCCTTTGCGATCAAAATCAGGCGGGCGGCGCGTCCAAGCGTCGTCCAATGCCGCAATCGCATAGACCCAAAGCGAAAAAATGGCAACGTGTTATTTTGTACACAGCAATTTCAAACGTTTAGATCAAAAATATCTTACGTAAACGTAAGATATTTCGTCACCAAAATGTTACTCGGCGGCTCGTCTTTCACGATGCAGTGCGAGATATTCCGAGCTCCGCATCTCGAAAAGACGCGAGACGGTGCGGTCGAATTCGAAGCCTTCCGTCCCCCGCCGCTCGACGAGCAAATCTTCCGGCATGGCGGCGGCGGTTGCATGAAGCCGAACTCCATGGTCGTAGAGCGTATCGACAAGAATGATGAAACGCTTGGCCTGGTTCCGCTTGTCCGCACTCAGCAACGGGATGCGATCAATAAAAATTGTATCGAACCGTTTGGCGATGGCGAGGAAATCCGCGGCACCCATCGCCTTGTCACAAAGATCGGCGAAGGAAAAACGCGCCATGCGATCGACGGCGAGCGGCACGTGGATCGACCTGCCCTTCATCGGTATATCGAGCGGCTGGGCCTTGCGCCCGTGCAGCGCCTGTGTCCACGAGGCATCCATGGCCATATCCGTCCGCTTGTCTATCGGCGTCAGGTAAACTGGCTGGCTGTTCAGCTTCTCCATGCGGTAGTCAGTCGGCGAGTCGAGCGTCACGACCTCGACGTTCTTTTTCAGGAGCCCGATGAACGGCAGGAAGAGGCCGCGATTGAGGCCGTCCCTGTAAAGGTTGTCGGGCTCGACATTCGATGTCGCGATGAGCACGCAGCCGCGCGCGAAAAGCTCCGAGAAGAGCCGAGAGAGGATCATCGCGTCGGCGATGTCCGTCACCGTAAACTCATCGAAGCAAAGAAGTTCGGCTTCCGCGTACAACGCCGCCGCAACAGGCGGAACCGGATCGGCCTGTTTGGTTTCGCCATTTTTCAGCTTGTGGCGATGTGCGGCGATGCGATTATGGACATCGGCCATGAATTCATGGAAATGCGCGCGGCGCTTCTTCGAACAAGGCGCCATGCCATAAAAGAGATCCATCAGCATCGTCTTGCCGCGGCCGACGCTGCCGTGAATGTAGAGCCCTTTGATGTGATCTGCGGCTTTCTTCTTTGGAGCAAAGAGCCAGCCGAGCGAGCTCGACTTCGCGGCCGGGCGGCGGCGCTTCAATTCAAAAAGCACCCGGTCAAGGCATTTCGCCACGTCCATCTGAGCGGCATCGATCTGAAGCGAACCGGAAGCCGTCAGCGATTTCAGGTGCTCGCTGACACTCGAAGTGTACTCGGGGATGGGTTGCATGAGGATCAGTCGCCTATGCGTCGTTGGCGGCGCGACCGCCGGTTGCCTTACCGGCTGAGAGTGATCGGCTGTCCGCTGTTGGTCTGGCCGGAGAAGCTGTTGTCGGCCGTCTTATAAACGCTGCCGATCTGGTTGCCGCCGCGATCCTTCAGCAGGACCTGCTTGCCGGAGACTTCCCAGGATCCCATCGTCGTCAGTTCGCCGACACAGCCGCGTGTGCCACCGCGCGAGCCGCTGCCGAGATTGGTCAGGGTCAGGAACATGTCGCAGCTGCCGTTGACCCGCCAGCTGCCGACCATCGATTCCTTTGTCACGTCGAGCGCGTTTGCCGCCATCGCGCCCGTCTGGCCCGGAGTGGTCGGCGCTGCCGTGGGAGCAGCCGGAAACTGGGAAGCACCCCCCGGCGGTGGAAGTTGGCCGCCCTGGACGGAAGGAACAGGCTGCGCTGCGAGAGGAGCCGGCGAGTAACTCGCACTGTCATATGCCGTCCGCTGGCAGCCAGCCAACGACAGAACAACCGTTACACCTGTCAACACATATCGCAACTGCATCA
>NZ_JBNDHT010000128.1:0-20538 GCF_056755115.1 Rhizobium sp. SVR5-2C
TATGCATGGCCACTCCGCTCACGATCGCCGACCTCAAGAAAATGGCACAACGCCGCGTACCGAAGATGTTCTTCGACTATGCGGATTCCGGCGCCTGGACGGAGTCGACCTATCAGGCGAACGAGAGCGATTTTTCCAAGATCAAGCTACGCCAGCGGGTGATGGTCGACATGACCAACCGCACGCTGGAAACGACGATGATCGGCCAGAGGGTCTCGATGCCGGTGGCACTTGCACCGACCGGCATGACCGGCATGCAGCACGCCGACGGCGAGATGCTGGCAGCGCGCGCCGCCGAAGAGGCAGGCGTTCCCTTCACGCTCTCGACCATGAGCATCTGCTCGATCGAGGACGTCGCCTCGGTCACGACGCGTCCCTTCTGGTTCCAGCTCTACGTGATGAAGGACAAGGACTTCGTCATGAACCTCATCAACCGCGCCAAGGCGGCAAAATGCTCGGCACTGGTTCTGACGGCCGACCTGCAGATCCTCGGCCAACGGCACAAGGACCTGCGCAACGGTCTGTCGGCCCCGCCGAAATTCACGCCGAAGCATATCTGGCAGATGGCGACCCGGCCCTTCTGGTGCCTCGACATGCTCAAGACGAAACACCGCACCTTCGGCAATATCGTCGGCCACGCCAAGAATGTTTCCGACCTCTCGTCGCTCTCTTCCTGGACGGCGGAGCAGTTCGACCCGCGGCTTTCCTGGGCCGACGTCGCCTGGATCAAGGAAAAGTGGGGCGGCCCGCTGATCATCAAGGGCATTCTGGACGTCGAAGACGCAAAGGCGGCAGCCGAAACCGGTGCCGATGCGATCATCGTCTCCAATCACGGCGGCCGTCAGCTGGATGGCGCCCCCTCCTCGATCAGCATGCTCCCGCAAATCGTCGACGCTGTCGGCCATAAGATCGAGGTCCATCTCGATGGCGGCATCCGTTCCGGCCAGGACGTGCTGAAAGCCATGGCGCTCGGCGCCAAGGGCACCTATATCGGCCGCCCGTTCCTCTATGGCCTCGGCGCCATGGGCAAGGAAGGTGTGACGCTCGCTCTCGGCATCATCCGCAAGGAAATGGATATCACCATGGCGCTCTGCGGCAAGCGCGACATCAACGACGTGAATTCGTCGATCATTGCCGGACGGCAGTAACTCTACGGCATTCTGCCCGACGCCAGCGCAGCCGCCCAGTCCGGGCGGCCGTTTGCCTTTGCAAGTCGCGACATCGCCATGTGATTATAGGGGACCGTGCGAAACTCGACGGTCCAGCCGGATGCGGGCTTTTCCAGGATTGCGTAGCATGCCATGGCATGGCCCGTCTCCACCTTGTGGGGATAGGGCCGGTCGTCGTTGTAAGCCGGGCAGCCGACGCTACCGGGATTGACCACAAGACGGCCACCGGAAAGTTGTACCACACGCGGCAGATGCGTGTGGCCGCAAAGGATAAGCGGCAGGCCGACCCCTTCGGCAAATCGCTCGATGTCGACCTGCGGCCTCAGGCAGACCTGCCCCTCCGGCGTTACTGTCTCCAGCCAATAGAGATCGTCGGCGGCGGGCGTTGCATGGCAGAGATAGGCTTCATCCTTGGAGACAAGACTTGTCGGTAGCCGTCGCAGCCATTCGAGATGCGATGGGCTGAGTTGATCATAGGCTGCGGCGTCCGAGGCATGCATGTCTTCGCGCGCCTGCGTGATCAGATAGCGGTCGTGGTTGCCGCGGACCGTCGGTATACCGAGCGGGATAAGCAGATCGGCGGTTTTGCCTGCTTGCAGCGGACCGCTGAAGCAATCGCCGAGATTGACGATGTCACTGATACCTTGAGCCGCGATATCCGCAAGCACCGCCTCCAGCGCCAGCGCATTGCCATGGATATCCGCTATAGCCGCAAAGCGCATCGTCTAGCTGCCGCGATAGGTCGAGTAGCCGTAGGGCGAGATCAAAAGCGGCACGTGATAGTGCGCTCGGGAATCGGCGATGCCGAAGCGGATCGGCACAAGATCGAGAAAGGCCGGATTCGGCAACGGCGTGCCCAATGCACGCAGATAGTCGCCCGCATGAAAAAGCAGCTCGTAGGTTCCGGTTTTGAAGCTGTCGCCGGAAAGGATCGGGCCGCCATCGACGCGGCCGTCAGCATTGGTTTCCACCGTCTTGATATGCCGGCGAACGTCGCCGTTGATCTGGAAAAGGTCGATCCTCAGGCCCTGCGCAGGCTTGCCCGAGGCGGTGTCGAGAACATGGGTCGTCAGTCCGGTCATAGGGCTGGATCTCTGATGATAAAGGGTGTGTCGAAGAAGAATTCTTCAAGATTGTTGCCCGGTCCGTCACGATCGACGACGACAAACGTGCTCGGCTCGTCAAGGGCCATCAAAGGATGGTGCCAGACGTTGCGGCGATAATTCACGCCCTGCCCTCCGCTGGCGAGAAACACCTGTGGCCGGCCCGGCTTGCCGCCCTCGTCTTCGGAAACGACGACAAGGAACGGCCGATCGACAAGAGGCGAAAAGCTCTGGCTGCCGAGCGGGTGCCGCTCCATCATCCCGACCTCATAGGGAAAGCTGCGCGGCTGGCCGCGGAAAAGGTTGACGATCACGCGCGCTCCCTCGCCTGCCGCCTCTGCCACAGCCAGCGCATGGAAGCGTTCGGTATTGCCGCCGTTGATGTAGCGCATCGTCGCGGGATCGAACTCGATCACGTCCCCGAAGGGTGCGAAGGCGGATTTGGTCAGGGGGTGTATGTCGAGGAAGCGGGACATCGGCTATTCGCCTTGCGCGCGCCAGTGGCGGACGAGATCTAGCCTGTCCAGCAGATCGGGAACGTCGTCTTTGGCAGTGGCCCAGACCTTCTCAAGATCGATATCGAAATAGCTGTGAGCAATACGGTTTCGCATACCGCGCATTGCCCCCCAGGGAAATTCCGGATGCTCAACCTCGAATTCGGGAAAAGCCTTGATCAATTGCGCAGCAGTTTCCGATGCCATCAGAAGACTCATACCAACAGCGCGCTGCAGGATAATATCCTGCAGAAAATGTTGCTTGCTGACATTCGAAATCATCGAATGTGCATCCGCTGCGGCAGAGCGAATGCGCTCCAGCATATAGGGGACGCGACTGTCGTTCATACAGGCTTGGCCTCGGAAAGAACCCGCACGCGGATCGATTCCGGGAAATCGCCCGGCGTGAGCAGGTGGATTGGTGTGCCGATCATCATTTGCTCCAAGGCATCCTGTAGTCCGCCGAGGCTCAGCAATGTGCTGCCCGGCAGTGCATCCACCAGAATATCCAGATCGCTGCCCGCCCGGTCCTCACCGCGGGCCACGGAACCGAAGACGCGCGGGTTCGCCGCGTTGAACCGCTTCGTCGCGTCGCGGATCGCCTGCCTATTCTTTTCCAGCACTTCCGACGGCTTCATCGAGGCCTCACTCCTGATGCCTCAAATATAGGCGAGCCACGGTAAAGAGGAAAGAACTCACCCTTTTACCCCAAAAAGCCGCAGCCGCATGATGCCGCCGTCCGGATGCATGGCAATACGGACATGCGTCACCGGCCCGATATCGACGATGGCGTCCGCGCCGTATTCGTGGATGTGGTCCATCTGCAGCTTGCTGCGCGGCAGGATCGGCTCCCAGCTTTCGGAAGCGGCGATCTCGGCCTCGCTCAGCGTTTCGCCGAGTTTGGGCAGATAGGCGCCGAGAAGTTCGCAGCTATCGGGAAAATTGCCCTTGAAGAAGGCCGTGTCGACAATCACGCGCTTGATCGTGCCCGGATGGCCGAGACGGATGATTGCCCAATCATGGCCCGGACCACGCCGGCGCTTGGTTTCCCAGCCGTCGCCCATGTTGATGCCCCGGCCCGGTCCGAGCATCTTGTCCGGATGGCCATAGTGGGCATCCGACCAGGCGAGCGACTTCGCGCCGTTGAAGATATAGGCGAGATCGATTTCCTCCGCGCTTCCGACCTTCGACCAGTCGAAATAGGCCGAACCATAGACCCGCAGGCGCGCGACGCCGCCGTCGGGGTAGATGTGCAGGCGCAGATGCGTCCAGATCTTCTGCTTGTCGGCATTTTCGAAGAAATGGTGCGCGCTTGGGCCAAGCGGCGACTGCGGCAGGATCTCGGTCCAGACCGTCGCGTCGCCCGGATCGCCGTTCTCGACGAAGGCGGCCTCGATCGAGCAATGCGGCGGATAGTTGCCCGTGAAATAGCTGGTGTCGACGTCGAAGCCGAAGATGCGGCCCGGCATGGCGAGCTTGATGATTGCCCAGTCATGGCCAGGCACGCGCTTGCGCCGGCTCTCCCAGCCATCCATCCACTTGCCGTTGTCGTCATAAAGGTTGGGATCCCAGAAGGCATCCGTATCGGCCAGCATACGTTCCAGCGGCGCGAAGAATTCGTCCGTTGCGTAAAGTCCCTTGGCGCCGAGCCGAGCGGAAGCAAGATTGATCGCGCCGGCAGCGAAGGGGGGCAAGCTGGTCGTGCTATTCTCGGTCATTCATTTCTCCAGCATGGATGTGAGGCGCAGGAGCGCGATTTTTTCGACCTGCTCGGCTGCGGTCTTGAATTCCTCGTCGCGGCTGTTGTTGATGCGCGTTTCGAAAGCCGCGAGAATGTCGTCTTTGTTCAGCCCCTTCACGGCGATGATGAAGGGAAAGCCGAATTTTTTGGTATAGGCCGCGTTGAGTTCGGTGAAACGGGCATGCTCCTCGGCGCTCAGCCGGTCGAGACCGGCGCCTGCCTGCTCCTTCTTGCTGTCCTCCGTCAGGTCGCCGGCGATCGCCAGACGCCCGGCAAGATCGGGATGGGCGCGAAGCACGCCAAGCCGCTCTTCGGGGCTCGCGGCCCGGAAGATTGCGACGAGTTCTGTGTGAACCCGGTCGACGGTCAAGACATCGCTCACGAAACCGTCGTCATAGGCGCGCTCCGCGATGAAGGGCGAATGTTCGAAGACACCGCCGAAGCGTGATACGAATTCGTCCCGCTTGATCATCAGATTGTTTCCTGCTTGTGGTGCTTGTGCCAATGTTCGGCAATTTCGATGCGGCGCGGAATCCAGACCTTGTCGTGCTTCAGCACATATTCGATGAACCGCTTCAGGGAAGCGGCGCGGCCCGGGCGGCCAACAAGGCGGCAATGCAGGCCGACCGACATCATTTTCGGGCTGCCGGCTTTGCCCTCTTCATAGAGGGTATCGAAGGCATCCTTGAGATAGGCGAAGAACTGGTCGCCGGAGTTGAAGCCTTGCGGCGTGGCGAACCGCATATCGTTGGTTTCCAGCGTATAGGGAATGATCAGGAACGGCTTGTCGTCCACACCCTTCACCCAATAGGGCAGATCGTCGGCATAAGAGTCTGATGAATAGAGGAAGCCGCCCTCCTCCTGCACCAGCCGCAGCGTATTGTCCGAAGGCTTGCCCTGGTACATGCCGTAGGGCCGCTCGCCGGTGATCTCGGTGTGGAGACGCACGGCTTCGAGAATGTGCTTGCGCTCGAGGTCTTCCGGAAAATCCTTGTATTCCAGCCAACGGTAGCCGTGGCTGGCGATCTCCCAGCCGGCTTCCTTCATTGCTGCGACGGCTTCCGGGTTGCGGGCCATGGCGAGCGTCACGCCGTAGACCGTCGCCTGAACCTTGAGTTCGGTGAACATGCGCCACAGCCGCCAGAAACCGGCGCGCGAGCCGTATTCATAGATCGATTCCATGTTGAGGTTGCGCTGGCCGGGCCAAGGCTGCGCGCCTACGATTTCCGACAAGAGGTTCTCGGAGGCCGGATCGCCATCCAGAATCGAGCTCTCGCCGCCTTCCTCGTAATTGATGACGAACTGCACGGCCAGGTGGGCGCCGTCCGGCCATTTCGGATCGGGAATATTGCGACCGTAGCCGACGAGATTGCGCGGATAGGTATCGGATGCCATCAGATCACCTTTTGAGAGACAGGCGAGACGGTAGCATCCGGAGATAGAATGTCGAGACGGAAATGCGAAGCCGACTTTGGGGCGCTACGGCACAAGCGCAGTATCTGATCAGGCGATCTTGCGCGCGCTTACCTTACCCATCGGATGCAGCGAATGAACGCGGAACGGCCCGCCGGTGCCTTCCTCGATCATCAGCGCGATGTTGGAGACAGTGATCGGCTCGGCGAGAACCGGCTCGAAGACCGAGCGGAGTGCCTGCTCGATGCGCGGCATGTCGATTGAATTGACCGGACCGGTTACCGGCATATGGAAGCGGAACTCGTCCATCACATAGGGATTGCCCCAGCGGTGCAGGTTGGCGAACTGCGCAGCCGACAACCCGTCCGGATCGCTCCGCTCGATGTCAGCCTCGGAGAGCGGCGCACGGAACCGGTCGAAATGCTGGACGACTGCCGATGCCAGATGTTGGACATGGTCACAGGGGATCGACGGGACCAGACTGTAGTAGCTGCCGAGGCGTGCGACCTCGATACACGGAATCCGGAAAGGGTGGAGGCTACCGGAGAAACGCATCAGATCGCGCATGAGTTGCGTTTCCGAGACATCGCTCGCGAGATGGAATGGAGCCTTCAACACGCCATGGAAACCGTAACGGCGCGGCACGGCCGTGTGGAAGGCAATCTCGTGGATGCCGATACCGCGGATTGCCGGAGGCTCGACCATTTCGCCTGAAAACACGTTCCTGCCAAGCCAGCTCGCCGCCACATGGCTGAGCGGATCGCTCGGCGAAGGCGTAAAGCAAATGGCGTAGCGCATGCAATTTCCTCCGTTCCAGGAAGGCGTCGCGGGCGATTCCGCGCCTTCAATGCGCAAGCAGATAGGTGATTTGCATGACAGAATAACGAAAGAGATAACCTTCTAATTCACGTCTAGCGTGAACTCGCCGTCATGTGACTCGAAAGCGCAAAGCTTTCCGGCAGTGCAAAGGCGGCAGACCGGCCGACAGCGATATGGACGGCAGCTTCGGCCAGACGGTGTGCGAGACCGAAGCTGACCTTGAAACCGCCGGTCAGCGCGATGAGCCGCGGATGCGCCGGGTGCGGACCCACCATGGGATCACGGTCGATCGCCTTGGGGCGAAGACCGGCCCAACGCTCGACCACCGGGGCGTTGCGAAGCACGGGCGCCATTTCGCGCGCGGCTTCGATCAGCGCGTCGAGTTGGGCATCGGTCGAGACTGGATCGTCGAAATTGTTCTCGCTGGTGCTGCCGATGGCGGCGTGGCCGCCCTCGTGCGCCACGATGTAAAGCCCATCGCGGAAGATGGTCGGGAAGGCCGGATCGATATCGGCCTTCAGCATCGCCGCCTGCCCCTTGACCGGCTGGCCGAGCGGCTTGCCCAAGCCCGGCGTGAACTGCTGCAGCAAAGGAAATGACTGGTGCCCCGCCGCGATGATGCAGCGGCCGAAGCGTACCGGCTTTCCGCCGACCTCGGCAGTGCCGCGTTCCGGTTCGAGGGCTCCGACGGCCGCGTTCTCGACGATATGTATATGTTTTGCCTGCCGGAGAAACGCGGCAAGCGCGGCAACCAGCGCGCGGGGCGCAACGCGGGCAGCGAGCGTATCGTGAACGAAGCCGCTCTCTCCTGCGGCCGGATCGATCCAGCCAGCGACTGGCGCAGCATCCCCGACATGCCAATGGAAGCAGCGACCGCCTTGATGCCAATGCGTTTCGGCGTCGGCGGAATGGCGAAGCGCGATCTTGCGCAGATGCGGCTTCGGCAGCGGAATGACGCGGCCGGAACGGTGATAACCAGCGGAAAGACCGGTCGCGGCTTCTATCGCGGCGATCTCGGCTTCGAGCGAAACCAGCGCATCGAACTGGAACTGTTTCTTGGCATTCCATTTGTCCGGCATATGCGGCATCAGGGCGCCGAGCAGCCCGCCGCTGGCACCCTGCCCCAGTTCGCCTGCATCGGCGAGCAGGGTATCGATGCCAAGGCGCTCGGCGTAAACCGCCGCCCACAGCCCCATGATGCCGCCGCCCGCAATCAGCAGGCTGACAGACGATTGACCAGAGGAGAAGGCCGCACTATCGGCTTTATGCATGACAGAGATTGATCCCGATCAGAGTGGCAGCACGAGCCTGCCGCTCGAATGGCGCGACGGCGATATGCCCTATTCGGCTGCCTTTGGCGACCATTTTTATTGCCAGACGGATGGGCGGCTCGAATGCGGCCACGTCTTTCTGGCAGGCAACGGCCTGCCGGAACGCTGGGCCGGAAAAGACAAATTCCTGATTGGAGAACTGGGGTTCGGGACCGGGCTGAACTTCGTCGAGACATGGCGGCAATGGAAAGCACACCGCACAGACGGTCAGCATCTCGTCTTCATGTCTTTCGAGCTCTACCCGATGCGCGCTGAGGATATCGATCGCGCGCTGTCGCGCTGGCCGGAAATCGACGCCGAGCGGCAGGCGCTGACAAAAATGTGGCCGGGCGAACCACAAGGCACCGTGACGCTGGCATTGGACGGCCAGACGAGGCTGAACGTCGTCTGCGGCCCGGCACTCGAAGGCGTTGCGGCGGCCGAACCCGGCTTCGACGCCTGGTATCTCGACGGCTTCGCGCCATCGCGAAACGGCGACATGTGGTCTGAGGATCTGATGCGTCTCGTCTTTGAAAGGACAGTTCCCGGCGGCAGCTTCGCGACCTATGCCGCGGCAGGTTTTGTCCGGCGCAATCTGATCGCTGCCGGCTTTGCAGTCGAGCGGCGCAAGGGCTATGCCGGCAAGCGGGAGATGCTCTGCGGCATCAAGCCTTAAGGCCGGGACGCTCAGCGCTCATGCCGAGCCAGAGCTGAATTTTCTCTTCCAGCAGTTCGGGACTAATCGGCTTGGACATATAGTCGTCCATCCCGGCGGCAAGGCAGAGTTCGCGGTCGGCTTCCAGCGCGTGGGCCGTTACCCCGATGATCGGTACGCGGTGCCCCTGCCCGCGCTCACGCTCGCGGATCGCGCGCGTCGCATCGTAGGCGCTCATGACCGGCATCGTCAGGTCCATCATAATGATGCGCGGCAAATGCGTCTGCCATGCATTGACCGCTTCCTGACCGCTATTGACCACCATGAAGCTGAGGCCGGTGCCCTGCAGTATCTGCGTGAAGACGATCTGGTTCACCTCGTTGTCCTCGGCGACGAGTACATCGATGAACTCTGGTTCCTGAGCACTCGAATCGAGGTACGCCGGCTTGCCGACGATGTCAGCGGCCGGTCCTCGCTTCACGCGGCTTGCGCGCACGACCTCGATGATCGTACTGCGAAGAATATTGGCCGGCACCGGTTTCATATGATGCGCATGGCCGTTGAGGCCCGCGAATTCGTTCTCCGTGCCGGAGCTGTCCATCGAGGTCAAAAAGATGATGGGCAAGCTCTCGAAACGGGCATCGGCCATCAGGATGCGGGCAATCTCCGCGCCGTTCGGCATGTGATGGTCGAGTATGACGGCATCGACATTGACACCCATGTCGCCCGCCGCTTCGAGGATCGCAACTCCGGTTCTGCCATCTTCGGCCGCCGCCCCGTCGAACCCCCAGAACGCCAACTGCTCGCGGAGTATCTGGTGATTCACCTCGTTGCCGTCGATCACGAGTACACGCGCCCCCCGCACATCGATGGGTAGCGGCTCGGGATCGGCGTCCATCTTCGAAACATCGGGAATGTCATTGATGGTCTTCAAAAGCGCGTTGCCGGATTTGACGATGCTATCGACAAAGGCTCTCTGCTGCGGCTCGAGATCGGTCTTTGCCAAAAGCCCGGCCATGCCGAGCACCTCGTTCGCGGGCCCGCGGAGTTCGTGGCTCATATGGGCAAGGAATTCGGACTTGGCGCGATCGAGCAGAGGCTGAAGCTCGTCCTCGCGCTGCTCCAACCGGCGGCCGTTGTCCGCGAAGATACCGAGCACATAAGCCCTTTCTTCCGACGGCATGAAGCTTTCGATCTGGATGCGCGCATGCACAGTTTCCGCAGCATCGAAACAGATGGCGTTTTCTTCGGTGCCGAAGACGAGTGCGCGGCGCTCCTTGTCTTCACGCTCCTCTTCTTCAGGACGGTCGAGAATTTCGCGTGTGCGGTGGCCGATGAAATCCGAAATCTCCCCGCCGAAGAAACGCGCGTAGGCTTCGTTGACGGCAACGTACCGAAGTTCGCTGTTCTTGACATAGGCCGGGATTTCCAGATCTGCGATCCGGCTGCATGCCAGCTCCAGAAGGTTTCCCGCAGACATCAAAAAGCACGCACTCCCGCAAAAGACTGAAAATTCATCAGGACACCATAATCCCAGGCCGCTTAACAATGCTTTAACCATAAGGGTCGAAGCCGACGGCCGAGCAAGACGACCGACTTAAGGTTGAATCTGAACGGAAGCATCAAGGCGCCATCGCATTGATCCCGCACGATTTTCAACGCTCGGAAGCACCGGAAACTCAGCGGTGGGCCTGCGGAGACATTCGCTCTTGGGGCGTTTCGCGACGGCGATACCGCCGAAAACGAAACGCAAGTATAGTCGAGAAGATTTGATTTGCGGCACCGCTTTTTTCCATCAACTTGCCGTGATCGAAGCGGATTCTACCGTCGCTCAAAGAACAAGCGTCGTCGATGAAAGGAAACGACCATGTCCGTTCTTCATAAAATGGCGACGGGCCTGATTGCATTGACCCTGACTGCCAGCTCACTCACAACAGCAACGCCTGCACACGCCGTCTCGGATGACTTCTGGGGCGGTGTCGCCGCCGGCGCCGTTGGCGGCATCCTGCTCTCGACGGCGGTGCGCCCCGGATATTATCCAGCCTACGGCGGCTACCCAGTTTACGGCGGCTATGGCGGTTACGGAGTTTACGGCGGCTATGGAGGCTACTACCGTCCTTATTATTACCGGCCGTATGCGTACAATCGGCCATACTACCGGCCCTACTACAACTCCTATTATCGGCCCTATTACTACCGGCCTTATCATCGTCCTTACTATCGCTCCTACTATCGACCTTATGGGGGCTATTACCGCAATTACGGCTATTGCGGTGTGGAGCGCCGCTACGATCATCGGTCGGACGTGTGGGTCAACGTTCGGGTCTGCCCTCGCTACTGAGGAGCCTATCTGCGTCGCGCCGCTGCTCATTGAGGCGGCGCCCGCTACACCTTTCTCTCGCGTGTCGGCTTGACTTTCAACGCAAACTAGCCCAAATGCGGCATAGCTTTCACCTTCCGGCCGCCGCGTGAGCGTGCCCCTGCCAGCAAATAGGATGCAGGAAGAAGGACAAAAGCGCATTTCATACAGGCCGCATCCCAAGACGCGGCAGAAGCGCTGGAAAGCTTTTTCCAACAAGACAAGTTCCCACTTCACGCGGGGTGCTTGACGCCAGAATGACACCGGGCCGCACTCTGCGATCCGGCGATATTGTTTTGGCGCGCCCTAAAAAGGTTATGACTTGACCAATTTTGAATCGCTTGGTGTTTCCAAGCCGATCGTCGCCACACTTTTCCAGCTCGGCATCGAAACGCCGACTCCCATCCAAGAAAAGGCGATCCCGCTTCTCCTCGAAGGCCGTGACCTGATCGGCCTCGCCCAGACCGGCACCGGCAAGACGGCCGCCTTCGGCCTGCCGCTCATCGAAAAGCTCATCCCTGAAGAACGGCGTCCGGACAATCGCACCACGCGCACGCTGATCCTCGCCCCGACCCGCGAACTGGTGAACCAGATCGCCACGAACCTGAAGAACTTCCTGCGCAAGTCGCACCTGCGCATCAACGTTGTCGTCGGCGGCGTGTCGATCAACAAGCAGCAGCTGCAGCTTGAAAAGGGCACCGACATCCTCGTTGCGACGCCCGGTCGCCTGCTCGATCTCGTCAACCGTCGTGCCATCGGCCTGACTGCCGTGCGCTACCTCGTTCTCGACGAAGCCGACCAGATGCTCGATCTCGGCTTCGTGCACGACCTGCGCAAGATCGCCAAGATGGTGCCGAAGAAGCGCCAGACCATGCTGTTCTCGGCCACCATGCCGAAGTCGATCGCCGATCTCGCCGGCGAGTACCTGACGAACCCGGTTACGGTCGAAGTCACGCCCCCGGGCAAGGCTGCCGACAAGGTCGAGCAGTACGTCCATTTCGTCAACGGCAAGAACGACAAGACGGATCTCCTGAAGAAGTCGCTCACCGAAAACCCGGATGGCCGCGCCATCGTGTTCCTGCGCACCAAGCATGGTGCGGAGAAGCTGATGAAGCACCTCGAGCACGTAGGCTATTCCGTTGCCTCCATCCACGGCAACAAGAGCCAGGGGCAGCGCGAGCGTGCCCTCAAGGCCTTCCGTGACGGCGATATCAAGACGCTGATCGCCACCGACGTTGCCGCCCGCGGCATCGACATCCCGGCTGTCAGCCACGTCTACAACTACGACCTGCCTGAAGTTGCCGAAGCCTATGTCCACCGCATCGGCCGTACGGCCCGTGCCGGCCGCGACGGCATCGCGATCGCCTTCTGCGCGCCCGACGAGTCGCGTTTGCTGCGCGACATCGAGCGCCTGATGAGCATCAACATCACCGTTGCCAGCGGTGAAGCACCGGCCAACATGAACGCGGCGCCTCGCCGCGGCAATGGCAACGGCAATGGCGGCAACCGCGGCCAGGGTCGTGGTGGTGAGGGTCGTGGCGGCGAAGGCCGTGGTGAACAGAACCGCTCCGGCGGCCGTCCGGAACGTCGTCCGCGCCGCGAAGGCGAAGGCGGCGAAGTGCGCGCCAACAACGAGGAACGTCGCGAGCGTCGCCCCCGTCCGGAGCGCCAGACCGCCCGCAATGAGGACTTCCGCGGCCAGCGCCGTGGCGAGCCCACGCCTGCCGTCGGTCCGGACAACGATCTGGCCACGACCTCGGATTTCCGCCCGGCCAACAAGCCACAGCGCACGCATCCTCACGGGAACCGCGGCAGTGGCGAGAATAATCGTCATCATCCCGGCAGTGCCCGCCAGGCCCACGGCCGCCCGGCACACAAGCACGGCGAAGATCGCGGCGCGCAGGCCCATGGCGGCGGCGAGCGCCAGGACGGCAGCGGCGGCATGCGCCGAAAAGGCCCCCGCAACGGCGGCGGCCAGCGCCGCGAACGGGCTTGAATAGAGAATTCAGAAAGAGGCCGGTATCTTCCGGCCTTTTTTTGCTTTACGTCTGTTTGTATGGCTTTCACCGGCGGATCTCCTTGTAAGAGAACGCGCCGGTGACATATTTAATAGTATCGTGATCAGCATTGCTTTTTGCCGGACTACCCTGCCGATCATAACAGTCCGCTTGCATGCCCGCGCCGGCAAGGCGATGGTTCTCATTTAGTGCCTTCGATTTCAGAGAGAGAGACTCAGACTTTGCGATCACCTGTAGCGACCAGCGGCCGCCGTTTTCAGCTCATTCTCCTCAAGCCGTCGCACTATGACGACGACGGCTACGTGATCCGCTGGTGGCGGGCGATGATTCCCTCGAACTCGCTGGCGGCTCTTTTTGGTATTGCCGCAGACTGCGCGGAACGCGAAGTGCTCGGCCCGGACGTCGCCATCGACATCAAGGTGATCGACGAAACCAATACCCGCGTGAATATTCCCGAGCTGCTTGCGTTGCTGAAGAAGCACGGCAATTTCGGCATGGTCGCACTGGTCGGCGTTCAGTCGAACCAGTATCCGCGAGCCCTCGACATCGCCCGCCCGTTTCGCGCGGCAGGCATTCCTGTTTCGATGGGCGGCTTTCACGTCTCCGGCTGCCTTTCCATGCTTGATGGCAAGGCGGTCGAGCTTGACGCCTGCCGCGAGATGGGCATTTCGATGTTCGCCGGTGAGGCCGAAGGGAGGCTCGACAAGGTTTTGCATGACGCGGCCTATGGCGAACTTGAGCCGGTCTACAATTTCATGAATGACCTTCCGGGAATCGGCGGTACGCCGGTGCCCTTCCTGCCGAAGAAAAATATCGAACACACCCTCGGTCTCAGCAGCAGTTTCGACGCAGGCCGCGGCTGCCCCTACCAGTGCTCATTCTGCACCATCATCAATGTGCAGGGCCGCAAATCGCGCTTCCGGTCGGCCGACGACATCGAGAAGCTGGTGCGCATGAACTGGGCGCAGGGCATCCACAAATTCTTCATCACCGACGACAATTTCGCCCGCAACAAGGACTGGGAAGCCATCTTCGACAGGCTGATCGAGCTTAAGGAAAGAGACGGCATCCCGCTTGGCCTGATGATCCAGGTTGATACGCTCTGCCACAAGATCCCGAATTTCATCGAGAAGGCGAAGCGCGCTGGCGTCACGCGTGTCTTCATCGGTCTGGAAAACGTCAATCCGGACAACCTGACGGCCGCCAAGAAGAACCAGAACAAGATCACCGAATACCGAAAGATGCTGTTGGCCTGGAAGGCGCAGGGCATCATGACGCTGGCCGGCTATATCCTCGGCTTCCCTTCTGACACGCCGGAAACCATTCGCCGCGACATTCAGATCATTCAGCACGAACTGCCGCTGGATGTCATCGAGTTCTTCGTCCTGACGCCGCTGCCCGGCTCGGAGGACCACCAGACGCTTTGGCGCAAGGGCGTCGAAATGGACGCCGACCTGAACACCTATGACGTCGAGCACGTCTGCACTGCCCACGAAAAGATGAGCAGACAGGAATGGGAAAGCATCTATCTCGAGGCCTGGTCGCTCTATTACTCGCCGGAACATGTGAAGACGCTGCTCCGCCGCGCCGTTGCAACGGGCGTTCCGCTTGCAAGCCTTGTCAAGGTTCTGGTGTCCTTTGCAACGACTGTGCCGCTGGAGAAAGTGCACCCCCTGCAAAGCGGCCTGCTGCGGCTGAAGCATCCCTCGGAGCGGCGTCCAGGCTTGCCACGGCCGCACCCTCTCGTCTTCTGGCCGCATTTCGTGTGGGAAACCGTGGCCAAGCACGTTAAGCTGGCCGGCGTTATCCTGCGCATGAGCGCCGCCGCCTTCTTCATCAAAAGGGATCCGGCCTCAAAGAGCTACATGGATCAGGCATTGACCCCGGTCGATGACGGCGAGGAAGAGAAACTGGATCTGTTCACCAAGACAGCGGGCGGTGCCGCGGCTGTCACGCATGTGAGAAAGATTCACCAACTGACCCATGCCGACCCGGCAGCCTGACTAGGCCGTAGCCTCATTACGCCTGGATGCGGCCTGCGACTACGGCGGCGAGGTAGTTCGCCGGGTCCTTGTAGTAGCGCGTGGCGATGCCACAGGATGCCGTTCAAAACCCGAGGGTCATCGACACGCGGCACGCCGCGAGGCTTGCTGGGCGGCAGCGGAGCAATGATCGACCATTCCCGGTCGGTCAGTTCGTAACGGCGTCGCCTCATCAAAGATCTCCTCGTCAAGCACCCTTGGATCAGTCGCGCTATCAATTGCCAACGACATTTGTGATTATACGGCCTAGCACAAGCCCGCTATATTAACCGCCCGGCGGTCTGCCGTGATCGGTTGCGCAAGGCGCAAGCCAATTCCGAGTTCGGCGGCGCGTGCCATCCCGCGGGAGCCGGCGGCTTCGAGACCAAAGCGGTCGACAGGAGGCAAACATGAGCTTGGACAACACCCCACACCCCCCGGTCAAACACTGCGCCGACAAGGTGAACGCGAGGTACATCCACGGTAGACCGGAGCACGAGTTGGTTCCGTCGCGCTATGCGCTGAAGGTCGGCACGATTGACGTCATGGTGGTCAGCGATGGGGTACTATCGCTGCCAGGCGCGATGTTGGGCCACAACGTCGACCCGGCTGTCCGGGCGGCCTGGCTGGAGGACATGTTCCTGCCGCCGGACGTGCTCGAGTGGGCGCTGAACGCGGTCGTTGTGCGCAGCGGCGGCCGGACCATACTCATCGACGCTGGGATCGGGGGCGAGTTCCCGGATTTGCCGCGGGCCGGGCAGTGGGCCCAGCGACTGGAGGCGGCGGGCATCGATCTCGCATCCGTGACCGACGTGGTGCTCACCCACCTGCACATGGACCACATTGGCGGGCTGCTCGCCGATGGGGTGAAAGAGCGGCTGCGTCCTGACCTGCGGGTCCACGTGGCGACCGCCGAGGCCGAGTTCTGGGAGTCGCCCGATTTCTCCCGCGTCTCCATGCCGCCGGGGTTCCCGGACGCGCTTCGGCGGACGGGAAAGCGATTCTTGGAAGAGTACCACAGCCTGTTGCGGACGTTCGAAAACGAGCACGAGGTGGCGCCGGGGGTGCTCGTCCAACGCACCGGCGGCCACACCCCCGGGCACAGCGTGGTGCGCCTGGCGTCCAGCGGCGACCGGCTGACGTTCGCCGGAGATGCCGTGTTCCAGGTCGGGTTCGAGCACCCCGACTGGTACAACGGTTTCGAACACGATCCCGAGGAGGCGGCCCGCGTCCGGGTCCGTCTTCTGCGGGAGTTGGCGGCAAACCGCGAGTCGCTGGTGGCGACGCACCTGTCATTCCCGTCCGTCTGCCATGTGGCGGTCGCCGGCGACGTCTTTCGTTGGGTACCAGGCCCCTGGGAGTACTGACCGCCTGTCGGGTCAGGGCCGAACTGGACGACCGCATGCGTTTGAACGAAACGGATAGCCGGCGGTAGGGAGGTGATCATCATGGATGTATATGAGGCAGTCACAAGCCGACGGTCGGTGCGCGGATTCAAAGACGAGCCCGTGCCGAGGGAGGTGCTTGAGCGCGTGCTGACCGCCGCAGCTTGGGCGCCGTCCGGATCGAACATCCAGCCGTGGAACACCTACGTACTGACCGGCACGCCGCTGGCCGAGCTCAAGACATGCGCCGTCGAGCGCGTGGCCCACGGCGACCCCTGGGACGAGCGGCAGTACGAGATGTACCCGTCCGTGCTGAAGTCCCCGTACGCGGAGCGCCGATCCGCCTTCGGCAAGGAGCGCTACAGCGCTCTCGGCATTGCGCGCGAGGACTGGGAGGCGCGCCAGCGGGCAGCCATCGCCAACTGGAACTGTTTCGGCGCGCCAGCGGCCCTGTTCTGCTACATCGACCGCGACCTGGGCCGGCCCCAATGGGCCGACGTCGGCATGTATCTGCAGACCATCATGCTGCTGCTCCGCGCCGAGGGGTTGCACAGTTGCCCGCAGATGGCGTGGTCGCAGGTTCGCGAGACGGTCGCGGAGGTCCTGTCACCCCCGGACGGGCTCATCCTCTTCTGCGGCATGTCGATCGGGTACGAGGACCCCACCGTAAGTTACCCCCGGACAGGCCGCGTCCCGCTCGACGAGACGGTCACGTTCGTCGGCGATTAGTACTTGCGCCCGGAGGACAAGAGACCCCTTCCATGATTCTTGCGCATGATAACGTCCTTTTGCGGGAGGTGGCGTCCGACCGGCACGCTAGATACGAAAGCGACGATCATGCCAACGAGTTATCAGTATAGGGTGCACTGGTTCGTCGCCACCGCACCGAATGTCACTCTACCGGCATGAGAACCGGAGCATCCTTGTTCTTAAGCAGCACGACGATAAACTTCGCCGGTTCAGTCGTGCTCGCATTGCGGCTGACCAAGTGTATGTCGGAAGGACCTTCGTAGAAGGTCTCTCCCGGCGACAAGGTGACTTCTTTTTCTCCCTTGACCTGCATCACGATCGAGCCCTCCAGAACATAGACGAATGCATTTGCGTCATGTTTGTGAATAGGATCGGAACCTCCCGGCCCATACTCGACCGATATCATCAGCCCCTCCTTGCCAGGATAATTTGGGAGGTCCTTTTTTATGAGTGGTGTGACGGTTGCAGCGTTGTCAGCGGCCACCGCCAAAGTGCCAAGGAGGCTGACTGTTGCTGACACAAAGAGCGTTAACAAAGCTGAATTCATTGTCGTGATCCCTCTGCTTGTTGAATGCGGATGTGGGTTTGCATGAATGCATTTAGAGGTCGAAAACTCCCGAGCAAAAGATCACTTGGCCCAGTTGTTTGATGCCTTGGACTTACTTCGGCTGCTAGGACTGTCGAAACCGCTATTCCGCGCGTGCTCTAAAACGCATACTCGTCATCATCGATGCTATCGGAGCCGTCTACTGCCAGGACAAGCGCGATGTCCGAGCAGCGCCTGCCTGAGCCGCCGTGCAGGCTCATCGACAGCAAACAGACAAAGAAGCTTATCATGAGCGACGATGAAACCGTAGGCGTATGCAGCCATTCCGCTCCACACCGCATGGAGACGCGTCGCGCATTAAGGGCCGTGCCAACTCTTCCAGCGGCCGCTTATGGCGCACAGTTGCCCTAGGGCTCCGCGGTCGATGGCATTTGATACCCAACGCGCCTCGTCCGGCTCCGTCGATTTATGAGTACGCGACTAGGGTTAGGGCCTAGGCTTCAGCCACCCGGACGGCGCTCTTCCGGTTGGTCAGATAGACGCCGGTGACGACGACGATCGTTCCGCTGATCAACGGCAAGGTCAGCGGCTCGCCGAAGGCTATGAATGCCTCGATGGCGACCGTCGGCGGCATCAGGTAGATCAGCGACGCGGCGCGGGAGACCTGCCCCCTGCGGATCAGGTAGAGAAGCAACCCGACCCCGCCCATCGACAGGCCGAAGACCGACCAGGCCAGCGCCGCAAACGCTTGCGCCGTACCGTCGAAATGCAGCCGCTCGAACGCGAGCGCCAGAGGGACAGTCACGATGAGCGCGCCCACATACTGCAGCGTCGCGATCGTCTTGAGGTCGCCGCTGTGCAGGTGCTTTTTCTGGTAAATCGTCCCGTACGTGACCGAGGCCATGGCGAGGAGATTGATCGCCAATGGCACCGCCGCATGAGCGAGGCTCACGGATCCAGGGTCGAAAAGCTTCGGGGAAACGGCAATCGCTATGCCGAGGAAGCCGAGGAGAAGGCCGAACTTCTGCGTCGGCTGCAGCCGTTCGCCGATCAGGAAAGGCGCGGCCATAGCCGTCATGAGCGGCTGGAGAGCGGCGATGATCCCGGAGATGCCTGCCGGAACACCATTGGCGATCGCCCACCAGAGGCCGCCGAGATAGAAGCCGTGCAGAAAGAAGCCCGAATAGATCGCCCGCAGCACCGTAGCCCGGTCGGGCCATTTCGCTTTCAGCACCAGACAGAGGGCGAGAAAGGCAAGCGCCGATAGCGCATAGCGCATACCGAGGAAGGTGAAGGGCTCGGAATGAAGCGCCGCATACTTCGCCACAACCCAGCCGGTGGACCATAAAAGCACGAAGATAGCGGGCGCATAACGATCGAGGGTCATGGAGGACTCTGGGGCAAGAGGTATTGTCGCGCCAATAGCGGTCCAACCTCTCCGCGTCAAAGGCAAAGCGTTGATAATTATTTCAAGTTTGGCTGATGGTCGGCGCCGAAAGGAAATGGCCGGGCGCGCGCCCGGCCATCCAGTATGGTTGGTCCGGAGGGAGCTCAGCCGATCTTGACGAGCTTGCCTTCCTTGACGGACTGCACCGCCGCGTCGGCCAGCACCAGGGCCGCAAGGCCATCAGCGCCGGAGGGTGAAATCTTTGCGCCCTTTTCGATCGCCGCGATGAAGCCTGCAATCTCGTTGGCGTAGGCTTCAGTGTAACGGGTCATGAAGAAATCGTGCAGCGGCGGGCGGGTGTAACCGTCGCCGTTTGCGACTTCGATCGAGACCGGGCGCTGGTTCTCGGCGACAACCATGCCCTTCGAACCGTGCACTTCGATGCGCTGGTCGTAGCCATAGGTGGCGCGGCGGGAATTGGAAATCACCGCCTGCTTGCCGGACTTCGTCTGCAGGATGACCGAGACGCTGTCGTAGTCGCCCGCCTCGCCGATCGCCTTGTCGACGAGTACGGCGGCAGTCGCCACAACGGATACCGGCTCCTCGCCAAGCAGGAAGCGGGCCATGTCGAAATCGTGGATCGTCATGTCGCGGAAGATGCCGCCCGAACGCTTGATGTAGTCGACGGGCGGAGCGCCCGGATCGCGCGAGGTGATCGTCACCATCTCGACTTCGCCGATGCGCCCGTCGTCAATCGTCTTGCGCACGGCCATGAAATGCGGATCGAAGCGGCGGTTGAAGCCGACCATCAGCTTGGCGTTGGTTTCCTCGACCACCTTGATGCAGGCCTTGACCCGCCCGACGTCGAGGTCGATCGGCTTTTCGCAGAAGATCGCCTTGCCGGCGCGGGCAAAGCGCTCGATCAGATCCGCATGCGTATCGGTCGGCGTGCAGATGACGACGGCATCGATGTCCTTGGCCGCCTCGATCGCCTCGATCGAGCGCACCTCACAGCCATAAGCGGACGCGATTGCTTCGGCTGCTTGCGGCATCGCATCAGCGACAGCAACGAGCGTCGCGTTCGGATCACCGCTCACCGCCTTGGCGTGAACCTTGCCGATGCGGCCGGCACCGAGAAGACCAAATCTGACTGTCATGAAACCCTCCCTGGAATTCGGAACAAATGAACCGAATTTGCGTATCTGTGGAATTTTCATTCCACCTTCCGTTCGAGCCGTCAAGCCCGCTGCCCTTTCACTTTTACAAAATCCGGCCTAAAGACAAGTGATCGAAACATGACCGGGGAACACATGCAGCTTATCGATCCGAGTCATCCCGCCTACCGCCATGTCTGGGTACGCGCTCTG
>NZ_JBNDHT010000129.1:0-20518 GCF_056755115.1 Rhizobium sp. SVR5-2C
CCGTAGCGGTAGGTGGAAACGAAGGACCAGACGGCGGGATAGACGGAATGCGCCAACCAGAAGAGGAACATGACGGCGCCGATCCAGCCGATGCCCGGATAGTTGCGCATCTGTTTCAGCGCCCCCAGAGGATTGGCCCGCTTCCACTCGAAGGTTCGCCGATGTTTCGCGTCGAGCGTTTCCGGCAGAAGGAAATAGGCTGCGGCGAAGTTGAGGAAGGAAAGCAGAGCCGCGCCCAGGAATGGAACGCGCGGGCCGAATTCGCCGAGGAGGCCGCCGATGACCGGGCCGATGGTGAAGCCGACGCCGAAGGCGATGCCGATCAGGCCGAAGTTCTTGGCGCGATTCTCGTCATTGCTGATGTCGGCGATATAGGCCGAGCAGGTGGCAAAGCTGCCGCCGCTGAAGCCGGCAAGCGCCCGGCCGACGAAGAGCATCCAGAAGCTGGCGGCGACCGCACAGATGAAATTGTCGATCGCAAAGGTCAGCACCGACAGAAGCAGGATCGGGCGGCGGCCGAAACGGTCGCTGAGGTTGCCAAGGAACGGTGCGAACAGGAACTGCATGGCGGCGTAGACGACCAGCAACCAGCCGCCGTCAAGCGCCGCATCGCTGACGGTGCCGCCCGTCAGTTCCTCGAGGTAGGCGGGCAGCACCGGCATGATGATCGCAATACCGATCACATCCAGAAAGAGGATCATGAAAACGAGGAAAAGCCCGCGGCGAACGAATTTCGGATCAAGCATGAAAACATCTCTTGAGAGGACTGCTTTCTGGAAAGACGATCTCATCGCCAGGAATGTTACATAGCCAAGGCCAAAAAGTGAAACAATACGTGAACATTTCAAAGTTTTTGATCAAGACGCCAGCGAAATTGATGCACGGGCGGAACAATATGGGAATCAAGCCGTGCGCGCTGCTCTTTCACGAAATAGACGAAGGCGCTGTCGATCGATGCGGTGGACCCAATCAAGCACAAATTTTTGTGCCTTGCGCACGAGGTATGGCCAAACGCCATGGACGCCGCTTGCCGTTGCGCGCTATAGACTGATCCCCGCAACGAGGTTGAAGAAAGCGGCGAATGGCAGCGGACGGCAAGGGCATCCTCTACTCGACAATGTCGCGGTTGCTGTGGCCGATGTTCTTGGTGCTCGGTCTTGTGGGGGCCGATTTCGCCTTCCGGTCGTCGGCCCCGCTCTTCTGGTTCAATGTCGTCTATCTCTCCATCGTCGCTCTCATCGGCTTTGCGGAACGCCTCATGCCTTACGAGCGAAGCTGGCTCTCCAAGGATGGAGAAACGTTCAACGACATCGCCCATACGCTGCTGAGTAAGGGGGGCGTGCAGCTTGTCGCGGCCATCGGCGTGACGGCGCCGATGGGGGCTGCAACGCTCGCCAAGTCGTTCTGGAGCGCGCCCTTTCCCATCTGGCCGAATGACTGGCCGCTGATGCTGCAAGTGATCCTCGGGCTCGTCGTCGCCGAACTCGGCCTTTATGTCGCCCACCGCGTCGCGCATAAAAATCTTTTCATCTGGCGGTTCCACGCGCTGCATCACAGTGTCGGGCGGCTCTGGGTCGTGAATACTGGCCGGTTCCACATCGTCGATTCCTTGTTCAAGATCGCACTCAGCCAGGCGCCGCTCTACCTGATAGGTGCGCCCCTGCCCGTCTTCCTGTGGATCGGCGCCGTCACGGCTTTCATCGGCCTCCTGACGCACTGCAATCTCGATGTGCGAACAGGTCCTCTCGACTACGTCTTCAGCACACCCCGGCTCCATCGCTGGCACCACTCCCGGATTCTTGCCGAAGGAAACACCAACTACGGAGAAAACCTGGTCCTATGGGATCAGCTTTTCGGCACCTATTTCAATCCGCCCCGGCCTTCCTCGATCGATATCGGCATCAGCGGGCGGATATCCGAAGGCTTTTGGGCGCAGCTCTCGCAACCCTTTTCGTCAAAGGGCGCGCGGCAAATTCTGGGACGGGCGCCAAGGGCCGCGGTCGAAATCGCCGAGACACCGCAGCCGGAACAGTAGCGGCTCCTAACGGGTGGCGGCCGGGTTTACGTCGGACAGACGTTGCTCCCGCTTCACGAAATCGACGAAGGCGCGCAGAGCGGATGGCATGTGCCTGCGGCTGGCGTAGTAAAGGAAGGGTCCGGAGAATTCCGTAACCCACTCTTCAAGGACCGGCACGAGTTCGCCGCGCGCTATAGCCGGCGCGAGCGCTTCCTCGAAAGTGCGAATGACGCCGAGACCGGCGATGGCCGCGCTGACCTCCATCTCGATGGCATTGGCCACCAGCGGGCCGGAAGGCGAGATCACCAGCCTTTCCTCTCCGCGCTCGAATTCCCAGCCGACCGTGGCGCCGCTGAGGAAGCGGTGGCGGATGCAGTCATGCCCCAGGAGTTCCTTCGGGTGTCGCGGCACGCCCCGTCTTTCGAGATAGCCAGGTGAAGCGGCCGTTATATAGCGCTGGCGGCGCGGGCCGATCGGCACGGCGATCATGTCGCGCTCCAGTCGCTCGTCATAACGGATGCCTGCGTCGTAACCAGCGGCAAGCACGTCGATGAAGCTGTCTTCGGCAATCACTTCGAGGGTGATCTGCGGATAGCGAAGCAGGAACCGATTGGCAAAATCGGACATGAAAAGCTTTGCCGCGATCGTTGGTACGTTGAGACGCAGCGTCCCGGCCGGGCTGTCGCGAAAATTGTCGAGCTGGCCGAGCGCCGAGGCGACCTCGCCAAGCGCCGGCGCAAGCCGCTCCAGCAATCTCTCGCCTGCCTCCGTGGGTGTCACGCTACGCGTCGTCCGGTTGAGAAGGCGCACGCCAAGGCGCTCTTCGAGACGCCGGAGGGAATCGCTGAGAGAGGAAGGCGAGACACCACGTTTTCGGGCAGCCGCGCGAAAGCTGCGCTCCCTTGCAATGGCCGCGAAGGCGTCCAGATCACTGAGAGGCAAATCATCCATTGTGCGCTTTTCCGTACAGCCTGTTCTGAGTTATCCGGATTATCGCACAAGCCAGCCTCGCGTAGAAGCACTTTCAAGGGTGTCGTTCGGCATTCGAGAAGGAGAGAGAAATGCAGACCTATCGCTTGGGAAAGACAGGACCGGAAGTATCCGCCATCGGCCTCGGCTGCATGGGCATGTCCGGCATGTATGGGCCCTCGGACCGCGCGGAAGCCATCGCCACTATCCATGCGGCGCTCGATGCGGGCGTGAACCTGCTGGATACGGGCGATTTTTACGGTATGGGCCACAACGAGATGCTGATCGGCGAAGCGCTGAAAGGCCGCAAACGCGAAGACGTGGTGATCAGCGTCAAGACCGGAGCGCTGCGCGATCCGCAGGGCGCCTGGACTGGCTATGATTGCCGCCCTGCGGCGCTCAAGAACTTCGTCGCTTATTCGCTGCAGCGTCTCGGCGTCGACTACATCGATATCTACCGCCCTGCCCGCCTCGACCCGAATGTTCCGATCGAAGAGACTGTCGGCGCCATCGGCGACATGATCAAGGCCGGTTACATCAGGCATATCGGTCTTTCGGAAGTCGGCGCCGATACAATCCGCAGGGCGGCCGCCGTCCATCCGATTGCCGATCTGCAAATCGAATATTCGCTGATTTCGCGCGGCATCGAGGATGCAATCCTGCCCGTCTGCCGCGAGCTTCGTATTTCGATCACCGCTTACGGCGTCCTTTCCCGCGGTCTGATCAGCGGCCACTGGCAGAAGGGTCAGGGAAGCGGCAAAGGCGATTTCCGGACTTTCAGTCCGCGTTTCCAGGAGGGCAATGTCGACCGCAATCTGGCGCTCGTCGAAGAACTCCGGAAAGTCGCCGGAGCAAAGCAGGTCTCGATCGCGCAGATCGCAATCGCCTGGGTTGCCGCCCAAGGCAAGGACATCGTCCCGCTCCTGGGCGCCCGCCGCCGTGACCAGCTGACAGAAGCGCTTGGTTCACGGGCCGTCCAGCTTTCGCCGGACGATATGGCAGCGATCGGACGCGCTGTGCCGAAGGATGCCGCAGCAGGCGCACGCTACCCGGATGCGGAATTGAAGCACATGGATAGCGAAAAATAGATCCTTGCCCTTGCCGGCCTCAGAGCCAAAGGCCGGCGAGGAGCAAAGCCATTTCGCTCAGATCGGGCCGGAGAAGGTGTCGCAGGCGGCGAGCTGGCCGCTCTCGAAACCGCGCTTGAACCAGCGCACGCGTTGCTCCGAAGTGCCGTGATTGAAGCTCTCCGGCACGACATAGCCCTGGCTGCGTTTCTGCAGGGTATCGTCGCCGATCTGCTGGGCGGCGTTCAACGCTTCCTCAAGATCGCCGGCTTCGAGAATGCCCTTCTGCTGGGTAAACTTGCCCCAGATGCCCGCGAAGCAATCGGCCTGCAGTTCGACGCGCACCGAAATCTTGTTGGCATCGGCTTCGCTCATGCGCTGGCGCGCCTCGTTGAATTTCGGCAGGATTCCCAGCAGGTTCTGAACATGGTGGCCGACCTCGTGGGCCACGACATAGGCCTCGGCAAAGTCGCCGGAAGCGCCGAACCTGCTGCTGAGCTCCTCGAAGAAAGCCGTGTCGAGATAGACCTTGCGATCAACAGGGCAATAGAACGGCCCGGTCGCTGCGGATGCGAAGCCGCAGCCTGACTGCGTCGCCTCGGCAAAGAGCACCAGGGGAGGCTCTTCGTATTGCCTGCCCTGCGCCTGAAAGATCCCGTTCCAGGTATCCTCTGTCTCGGCCAGCACTGTCCGCATGAAGGCCGTCATCTCGTCATTCGCAGGCGGGCTGCTTCCTTCCGATTGGCTTTGCTCATAGCCGGTGCCGCCCGTCATTCCGCCGTCGATAACCTGCAACAGATCGATGCCCATAGCCTTGAAGAGCAGATAGATCACGACGAGGAAGATGATGGTGCCGATGGAAAGCCCGCCTCCCCTGCGGCCTACGCCGCCTCCGGACGGAAAACTGAAGCCGCCGCCGCGGCCGAACGGATTACGGCCCAATCCGCCGGGCGACGGATCTCCACGGCGATCCTCGACATTGTTCGACTGACGACGGCCTCTCCATTCCATCTGAACTCTCCCCGGCATGCGCTTGTCTACCCTAGAAGGGTCTATATATCCGGGCAGAACGTGAATTCCAGAAGGCTCATGCGAAGAGCCTCGGACGTGGGCGAAACGCGACGACGGCGCCTATGCCGACAATGGATGCAGCCGTATCACTCCTGATGAGTTTGGTGGTCCTCCGGCTTCGCTCACCGAGCTTGCTCAAGTGCTTGATGGCCGGCCGTTTTGACGCCGCGCCTGCCGAAGATCCCGAAACAAGCGAGGGCAATCGAAACTCCGGCCACCCCAGTCCCGGCGATCACATCGGCGAGATAGTGACTGCCGTGAGAAATCGCAGAAATGGCCATTGCGAAGTTTAGAATTGCAACCGGATACCGCAGCACTCTGTTCCTCCACGCTGCCCACGCACAAATGCAGGCGACGGCCACATGGCATGACGGAAAGGTAAGAATGCCCTCGACTTCGTTGGCCCGCACGACAAAAGGCATGCCACTCCGGACTGCGTTGAACTGCTCAAGGAAAGCATAACCAAAGTGTGGGTTGATGTTCCGCAATTGCGTGGGATCAACCGCAAGGACGGAGTAGGCGCTGAGTGCGGGTGTCCAGATCGAGATAAAACCGGAAATGCTGCAAGCGAGCGCAAAGCAGATTATCATTCCATAAGCTCGCTCTGGCTCATCGAACATGATCAACAGCAGCGGCAAAATCATCAGTTGATAGCCGAACGAGACATAGGCGGCAAACAACAGGCGCGCCAGTAAAGCGTTCGAATCCACGGCTTGAACGAATGCAAGCCAATCAAATCCCAACGCTCTGTCGACATCGAGAAGCCACTCGTCTGCCAGTGGATGGCCGGACGAAACGAAGATGTATGTGCATATTAGCAATGCAGTCGAGAGAATTATCGTCACGTACTGCACTTCGAGTATCAAGGCCATTTTATTCATCATGCGCCAGCGGCAATAACGGCACATTGCCGAGAGCAACACTGCGAGTGCATAGAACAACCCGAACGAATTTACATCGATGGAGATAGTCGTAAAAGGCAAAGCCAAGATCATACCGAGATTGACTAATAACGCTGCAGCGAACAGCATCAGCCGTGCACGTCTCAGTTCCTTGTTCATTGCTGATTACATCCGTCGACATCTCGCATGACAATCAGTATCAGCAACGCCTCTTAAGATTCTCGCAAAGATCCTGCGAAAACTCTCGTCATGATTGAGTCATATGGAAATTTCGCCGTGGCGGCGGCGCGGAGGCACCCAATTTGATGACTATGATTGGCAATCAAAATCGCCATGGCTTTGCTGTCCCTCGAATTCCTGTCGATTCCGTGATTTATGGGGTTCCGTTTGCGGAAGCATTTGCCTATAAGCCGCTTCTAGCCTGAAAAGACCCTCAATGCGCGACCCGACCCGGTGCCCTCCCACCCTGGCCGGCTTTTTGCGCAGCTAGAAACGGATATCGCCCATGCCGAAGCGCCAAGACATCAAATCGATTCTCATCATCGGCGCGGGACCGATCGTCATCGGCCAGGCCTGCGAATTCGACTATTCCGGCACCCAGGCCTGCAAGGCGCTGAAGGAGGAAGGCTATCGCGTCATCCTCGTCAATTCCAACCCGGCGACGATCATGACCGATCCGGGCCTTGCGGACGCAACCTATGTCGAGCCGATCACGCCTGAGGTCGTTGCCAAGATCATCGCCAAGGAGCGTCCGGACGCGCTGCTGCCGACCATGGGCGGCCAGACGGCGCTCAACACCGCCCTCTCGCTGAAGCGCATGGGCGTGCTCGACCGCTACAATGTCGAGATGATCGGCGCCAAGCCTGCGGCAATCGACATGGCCGAAGACCGCGCCCTCTTCCGCGAAGCCATGGTTCGCATTGGCCTGGAAACGCCGCGCTCGATGCTCGCAAACGCCACCGACATCAAGGATGCCGACCGCAAGACGCATGAGGCCCAGCGCGCCAAGCTGCGCGAAAGCCTCTCCGGCCCGGACCTCGATACCGCACTGGACGAGTTGGAAAACCAGTGGAACCTCGGCGAAAGCGACCGCAAGCAGCGCTATTTGAACCATGCGATGGCGATTGCCGCGCAGGCGCTCGATCATGTCGGCCTGCCGGCTATCATCCGTCCCTCCTTCACGCTCGGCGGCACCGGCGGCGGCATTGCCTATAACCGCTCGGAATTCTTCGATATCGTCGGGGGCGGCCTCGATGCTTCTCCCACCACCGAAGTCCTGATCGAGGAGTCGGTCCTCGGCTGGAAGGAATTTGAAATGGAAGTCGTCCGCGATAAGGCGGACAACTGCATCATCATCTGCTCGATCGAAAACATCGACCCGATGGGCGTCCACACCGGCGACTCGATCACCGTCGCGCCTGCGCTGACGCTGACCGACAAGGAATACCAGATCATGCGCAACGCCTCGATTGCGGTGCTGCGCGAGATCGGCGTCGAGACGGGCGGCTCGAACGTCCAGTTCGCCGTCAATCCGAAGGACGGCCGGCTTGTCGTCATCGAGATGAACCCGCGCGTGTCGCGTTCCTCCGCGCTGGCCTCCAAGGCAACCGGCTTCCCGATCGCCAAGGTCGCGGCCAAGCTTGCGGTCGGTTATACGCTGGACGAGTTGGAGAACGACATCACCGGTGGCGCGACGCCCGCCTCCTTCGAGCCGTCGATCGACTACGTCGTCACCAAGATCCCGCGTTTTGCCTTCGAAAAATTCCCGGGCGCGTCGCCGGTCCTGACGACGGCGATGAAGTCGGTCGGCGAAGTCATGGCGATCGGCCGCACCTTCGCGGAATCGCTGCAGAAGGCGCTGCGCGGTCTCGAAACCGGACTTACCGGTCTCGACGAAATCGAAATTCCGGACATGGAAGAAGGCGAGCCCAGCCAGAACGCCATCCGCGCGGCGATCGGCACGCCGACGCCGGACCGCCTGCGCATGGTCGCCCAGGCGCTGCGCCAGGGCATGAGCGAGGCCGAAGTTCACGAAGGCTCCAAGATCGACCCCTGGTTCATCGCCCAGTTCAAGGCGATCGTCGATATGGAAGCCCGCATTCGCGAGCATGGCCTGCCGACCGACGCCGCAAACCTGCGCATGCTGAAGGCCATGGGCTTCTCCGATGCCCGCCTTGCGACGCTGACGGCCAAGCGCCCGAAGGAAGTGGCCGAGCTTCGCAACAGCCTGAACGTCCGCCCGGTCTTCAAGCGCATCGACACATGCGCGGCCGAGTTCGCCTCGCCGACCGCCTACATGTACTCCACCTATGAGACGCCGTTCGTCGGCGCCGCGCGCTCCGAGGCACAGGTCTCCGACCGCAAGAAGGTCGTCATCCTCGGCGGCGGCCCGAACCGCATCGGCCAGGGCATCGAATTCGACTATTGCTGCTGCCATGCCGCCTTCGCGCTGAAGGATGCGGGCTACGAAGCGATCATGATCAACTGTAACCCGGAGACGGTTTCGACCGACTACGACACCTCCGACCGCCTCTATTTCGAGCCGCTGACGGCCGAAGACGTGATCGAGATCCTGCGCGCGGAGCAGGAAAACGGCGAAGTTGTCGGTGTCATCGTCCAGTTCGGCGGCCAGACGCCGCTGAAGCTTGCCGAAGCCCTGGAAAAGAACGGCATCCCGATTCTCGGCACCGCGCCCGACATGATCGACCTCGCCGAAGACCGCGACCGCTTCCAGAAGCTTCTGATGAAGCTCGATCTCAACCAGCCGAACAATGGCATCGCCTACTCTGTCGAACAGGCCCGCCTTGTCGCCGCCGAGATCGGCTTCCCGCTGGTGGTTCGCCCCTCCTACGTGCTCGGCGGCCGCGCCATGCAGATCATCCATTCGGAAGGTCAGTTGCAGAGCTATCTGCTCGACACCGTTCCGGAACTGGTGCCGGAAGACATCAAGCAGCGCTATCCGAACGACAAGACCGGCCAGATCAACACGCTCCTCGGCAAGAACCCGCTGCTCTTCGACAGCTACCTGACCAACGCCATCGAAGTCGACGTCGACTGCCTGTCCGACGGTACGGATGTTTATGTCGCCGGCATAATGGAACACATCGAGGAGGCGGGCATCCACTCGGGCGATAGCGCCTGCTCGCTGCCGCCGCGCTCGCTCTCGACGGACCTACTCGACGAGCTGGAACGTCAGGCAAAGGCCATGGCGAAGGCGCTGAATGTCGGTGGCCTGATGAACGTCCAGTTCGCCATCAAGGATGGCACGGTCTACGTTCTCGAAGTCAACCCGCGCGCCTCGCGTACCGTTCCCTTCGTCGCCAAGACCATCGGCGCGCCGATCGCCAAGATCGCCGCCCGCGTCATGGCCGGCGAGAAGTTGGATGCGACTTTTGCCGCCTACGGCGAAAAGCCCGATCCGCGCGCGCTGAAGCACATCGCCGTCAAGGAAGCCGTCTTCCCGTTCGCCCGCTTCCCCGGCGTCGATACGCTGCTCGGCCCTGAAATGCGCTCGACCGGCGAAGTCATCGGACTCGACACCGACTTCGCGCTTGCTTTTGCCAAGTCGCAGCTCGGCGCCGGCGTCGAACTGCCGCGCGACGGGACGGTTTTCGTCTCCGTCCGTGACGAGGACAAGCCGCGCGTCCTGCCGGCGATCCGCGTTCTGGTCGGCGAAGGCTTCAAGGTGCTGGCCACCGGCGGCACCGCCCGCTTCCTCGGCGAAAACGGCATCGAGGCGACGAAGATCAACAAGGTTCTGGAGGGCCGTCCGCACATCGAGGACGCGATCCGCAACCGCCAGGTCCAGCTCGTGATCAACACGACGGATGGCACCAAGGCGATTTCCGACTCCAAATCGCTCCGTCGCGCCACGCTGATGCAGAAGGTGCCCTACTATACGACCATGGCCGGCGCGGAAGCCGCCGCACAGGCGATCAAGGCCCTGAGGGCAGGAAGCCTCGAAGTCCGTCCGCTGCAGCAGTATTTCTGAGACGACCGGAAGCGGAACCGTACAGCAGCTTTCCGCCTCCAGCGCCGGCCAGGTGGTCGGCGCGGGACAGACACTGATGGGTTCTTGTTTCCGATGAAGCCGAGCTTGTCGTCGATGCGCTTATGCCCTCATGGGGAGATCGGGTTCGTCCATGAGGGCAATGAGTGACGATTAAGGCCGACGCCTTCCCTTTCACACGTTATGGTACCTTCAAGGGGAAAGTCGTTTCTTTGTCGGATGACGCCGTCACCCCTGAAAACGCGCAGGCTCTGCAGGACCCGACAATGGCGGCCGCAGGATGGGTAACAAGCACGAAATCTATGTTGACAATGCAAGCTATGCGTGAAATTTTCCGATTGGGGACTGACCGGTATATTTCGCAAGCGTCGAACCTATTCGGACGATCCGGCAATGGGCCGCGTCGCTGACTGAATGCAAGCCACTCGTTCATCCATGTGACGACCGGATCGAACATCGAGGCGACTGATCGGTTGATGAAGGCGGCAGGTGCGGAGTTTGTTGGGGGTGCGTATGTTGTTTGACGGAGTTGTCAGGCTGCTGACATTAGCTGCAATGGCGTCTCTATTCGCATCACCAATTTTTTCCGACGACTTGTTCCCGCAACGAAATGATATCCTCCCCTACTTCCTGAATTTGAATCCGGTTTCCCGCCACCAACAGTTCCGAGGAGTGAGGATTAACATCCTCTATTCCTGCATTGAAGCTAGGGAGGTTCAATCGAAGAATGTGTGCGGCCACGCTAGCGACTTTGTCTCATCTCAGGACGAAGTTGGCTATCTTCGTATGATGTACGAAGACAGAGATGCTTTGAACATCTTGGTGTCAGCCAAAGCATACCCCGAAGAGCTGCTTATGAAGCATTTTCCAAATTGCTCATTCAGAGGGAAAACTAGATCTCTTGTTATTCTTGGAGAGCAGGCACCAGATCAGGTGGTAGAAAAATGTATACTGTCGTCAACTCTAATTCATCTTGGTTTTTTGGTTAACGACCGGATCTACCAGGGATTAGACTTGAATTCTTTTATACGCATCGTTTCTTCATACACCTCTAGATGAAGGAGTGAATGTCAATGGCAGACAATAGAAACGTCGTTTTTGATGCTAGCGGTAAGCCCATTGGTTTTTCATTCGGGGCAATTTTACGTCCGGAACCAAGCATTGGCTCGCAGCGGAGGTGATATCTATCTCCGAGACCCCGCAGTCGAAATTCGAAGCCGGACGATCGTCGCTACGGAGAATGCTCGGCGGCAAGCCCTTACTTCCAAATACATGGTGGATCATAACTCGAAGCTAGAAGCTACGGCGTGGGCTACCGCCGATTCCTACATGCTTTCCAATGGTCCGCTGTTTGTCGCCGTACACGTCATCGCCGTCGACCTTACCTTGGGGTCCGGTGCGGCGCGCGAAGAAAGAGTTCGCGGTAAACAACGCTACCGGGGTTTAGAGCCAACGCAACGATGGTGGCAGTCTACGCCTTAGACCATTGCAAAGAGTTTTCCCCAGAAACGAAATTTGAGACTTGCATACAGGAGGTAATTGGCGATGGGAGATGAAAAACAACTAGTTAGTATCCCTCGTGAGAGGCTCGTTGGCCCAAAGCCCTTCAATAAGTGGGTGGGGTGAAGTCTCACGGGGTCGATTCCCGGATATGGATACTCGCTCGGATCAGGGGCAGACGGTCTGTTGTTGTCGATCTTTCCGGATGCTAGCCTTCATGCGGGAGCATCCGGAGCGATCGATGGCAAAGAACATTGTCATTCTGTTCGATGGCACGTCGAACGAGATATCGGCCGACAGGACCAATGTTCTCAGGCTGTTTGGTACCCTCAAGCGCTCGGATGAGCAGATTGTCTACTACGATCCGGGCGTCGGCACTTTCGGCGCGGCGAACGCCTGGTCAAAGCTCTACCGCAACACCTATGAGGTTCTCGGGTTAGCGACCGGCTGGGGCCTCGACCAGAACGTCAAGGAAGCCTACCGCTTTCTGGTGGAGAACTACGATCGCGGCCCGACCGCCGCCGACCGGCGGCATCCGGATCGCGACCGCATCTATATCTTCGGCTTCAGCCGCGGCGCCTATTCGGCGCGAGTCCTGGCAGGCTTCATCCATGCCTTCGGCCTGACGAGCCGATATCACCTCAATCTGCTCGACTATGCCTACAGGACCTACAAGGGAATTCCGCAGCAAGAAGAGCGGCTTGGCGGCGGCGAAGATGGTGGAGAGGAGGCGCCTTCGGCCTTCGCCGCCATGCAGCTCTACGAGCGCACGCTGCGGAACGACCGTCCGCCGATCAAGCTCCTCGGTCTTTTCGATACCGTGGCCTCGGTGATCGAGCCGGGCAAATGGTTTCCACAATTCAAGACACATCCGTTCACCCGCAAGAACCCCAGCGTCGAATGGGTACGCCACGCGGTCGCCATTGACGAGCAGCGGACGCTGTTCCAGCCAGAGCTTTGGGAGCTGGACCAGGAATATTGGGGCCGCCCGTTCCGGCCGAAAACACCGCCTGTGAAGCAGAATTTCCGCGAGGTGTGGTTTGCCGGGGTCCACGGTGATATCGGCGGCGGCTATCCGGAGGCGCAGAGCGCAGCGGTCAAGATCCCGCTCGCCTGGATGATCGAGGAAACGCGGGCGGCCGGCCTCATCTATGTCACGCGCACGGTCAACGACATCGTGCTCGGCAAGGGTAACAAGAAATATGTACCGCTGGAGCCCACGGCACCTCTCCACGACTCCATGACCGCCGCATGGAAAATCCTTGAATACGTCCCGCGGCGCGTGCCGGAACATTCCTGGCGTGAGCACGGGAACCGGAGCGCGCTTTATCTGCCCAAAAGCGACCGCCGCTTCATTCCCGACGATGCGCTGATCCATGTCTCGGTCAAGGAGCGAATGGACGCCGGCTCCTACGATCCGCCGAACCTGCCTTCCAACCCTAACTTCGTTTCTTAACGGCTTGAATCATTCTCTGCGGCTACGCCGCCAAGTGCTTGATGTGCCGCATATCCGCCGTGAACCGTGCGAGTTCCTCTTCCTTGCGCACTTCGTCGGGAATGCGAAGAAGGTAACTTGGATGCACCGTCACAAACAACAGCCGCCCATCGGCCATCGGAATTGCCTGCCCGCGAATGTCCGAAAGCCGATGCTTGGTGTCGGTGAGAGAAGCGAGCGCCGTTGCGCCCATCGCGACGATCAACTTCGGCTTCACCAGTTCGATTTCAAGCTCGAGCCACCAGCGGCAATGCTTCACCTCGCCCATATTGGGCTTTTGGTGGATGCGGCGCTTGCCGCGCGGCTCGTATTTGAAATGCTTGACGGCGTTCGTGACGTAAAGCGTCGCGCGGTCGATGTCGGCTTCCGCAATCGCCTGATCGAAGACCTTCCCTGCAGGACCAACGAAGGGGCGGCCGGCGAGATCTTCCTGATCGCCGGGCTGCTCGCCGACGAACATCACTGCGGCATTACTTGGCCCCTCCCCGAATACCGTCTGGGTCGCCCTTGCATGCAACGGGCAGCGCGCGCAAGTGGCCGCCTCCTCACGAAGCGCCTCAAGCGTTCCGCCCGGTGCCTTTGGTTGCGCAGGAGCGTTGCCCGCAGCCTCTTGCAGCCGGTCATGGAACGGCAGCGGCTGCGTCGCCTGCCGCTCCGCCATGGCGAGAACCTCGCTTTCGGCATTGGCGATGAGCCTGGGGATAAGATCGGCTTCCGGCAGATTCTTCCAATATTTCTTCGGCATCTCCGCCTGCATCGCCTTCACCTTGAGGCGGGCCGGATTGAAGATGCTGGCGTAATAGGTGCGCCAGAGTTCGTCGGCGGCGTCCGTCAAATTGGGCTTTTCACAAGGTTCGTTGCTGATCGTCAGCTTCCGGCCGTCCCATCCCGCCGAGCCCTTCGGCGTCAGGATGATCCAGTCCATGTCGTTGAAGCGCTTCTGAAAGAACGGCGCCGTTTTCGCGACGATATGATGGTCTGGTTCGAACCAGGCGAGGAACTTGCGCCGGCCATTCATCGAAATGCCGGAACCGACTTCCTTGAAGCGCACGAAAGCGGTCATCTTGTGCGCGTCGCGACGTACGCTCTTTTCCATCAGGCGCACGCGCGAGACATCCTCGTCCGAAATGACGTCGAGCAGCTTCTTGTCTGATTGCAGCCGCCAGAGCAGCCGGTAGAGCAGCGAAAAGCGGATAGGATCGGAATGACAGATCACCGCGCTCGCCACCTCGATGAAGGCAGCGGGCACTGTCATCTGCTTCTGCCCGCCGGCGGGCTGGGGCGGCAGGGCGTCGTGTTTCCAGAAAAGCTGCTTGTCGCCGCCCTTTTCCAGCCATTCGACCTCCTCGGGCGGCACGCCGGCTGCCGCAAGGGCCCGAGCGGCATCACGCCATTCGCCGAAATCTCCCCGCCCCTCCAGTACGATCCGGCGCATCAGAGCAACCTAAGCTGTTCAGGCTTCGGCTCGAACATGGCGCGCAGGTCCGGACGGTCGATCAGGCGGCGGGGCGTCCAGCCCTCGGCAGTGACGAAGGCCTGCACCTTCCGGATCGAGACGCCGAGCCGCGACAGGTCCTCAAGACGAAGCGTGCGGAAGCGGCGGGCGGACAGGATGGCCTTCACCGTCTTTGTGCCAAGGCCTGGCACCCGCAACAGCTTTTCACGATCGGCCTTGTTGACGTCGATCGGAAAGTCGGCGCGATGACCGAGCGCCCAGGCAAGCTTGGGATCGAGGTCGAGATCCAGCATTCCGCCGGCTTGCGGAGAAATGATTTCGTCTATGCCGAAGCCGTAGAACCGGTAGAGCCAATCCGCCTGATAGAGCCTGTGCTCACGCATCAGCGGCGGCTTGATGAGCGGCAGGTTCCTTGACGCGTCAGGAATGGGGCTGAACGCCGAATAGTAAACGCGTCGAAGCCCGTAGCTGCCGTAGAGCTGCGCGCTGGCGCCCAGGATGGTCGCATCGTTCGCCCCATCGGCTCCAACGATCATCTGCGTGCTTTGCCCTGCCGGAACGAACCGCTTGCGCTGCTTCGTTTGAAGCGTCGGCTCCTCGGCCGCCTCGATCTTCAGCCGAAGATCGCCCATCGAGCGGCGAATGCTGGACGGCTTCTTTTCAGGCGCCAACCGGGCAATGCCGCTATCGGTCGGCAACTCGATATTGAGCGATAGCCGATCAGCATAAAGCCCCGCCTCATCGATCAGCTCGGGCGAAGCCTCCGGGATCGATTTCAGATGGATGTAACCGCGAAAATTATGCGTCGTGCGCAACTCCCGCACGATGCGGACCATCTCCCCCATCGTGTGGTCCGAAGAGCGAATGATGCCCGAGGAGAGAAACAGTCCCTCGATATAGTTACGCCGGTAGAATTCCAGCGTCAGCCAGACCACCTCGTCCGGCGTGAAGCGAGCCCGTTCGACATTGCTGGAGGAGCGGTTCACGCAATAGGCGCAATCATAGATGCAGAAATTGGTGAGCAGGATCTTGAGCAGCGATATGCATCTGCCGTCCGGCGCATAGGCATGGCAGATGCCGGAACCTTCCGTCGAACCGAGCCCGCCACTTGCCGCTGAATGACGTGTCGTTGTGCCGCTGGAAGCACAGGAAGCATCGTATTTCGCAGCGTCCGAAAGGATGGCCAATCGTTCTTTGAGCGACTTCTTCATCGTTATGTTCACTATATGTTCCGCCTTTAAAAGTCAATGCGGAGCGGCTGGTTTTGACCGTACGCCAGCGAACCGTGAGCCGGGCATCGATCATCAATACGAATTTTATGGAAATCCGCGGCGGCGATCTGTTATAAGCAGGCAGCTATGATTATTGCACGGTTCCGAAGTTCCCCTTCGGGACCTGTTTTCTTTTGTGTCTCTGCCTGGGACGCGAAGTGCGAAGGACAGGAAAATGGTAGATAAGGTTCCGATGACACAGGGTGGTTTCGTCAAGCTGCAGGAAGAACTGCGCTGGCGTCAGCAGGAGGAGCGCCCTCGCATCATCGAAGCAATCGCCGAAGCCCGCGCCCATGGCGACCTTTCGGAAAATGCCGAATATCATGCAGCCAAGGAGGCCCAGAGCCACAACGAGGGCCGCATTGCTGAGCTGGAAGATCTGACGGCCCGCGCCGAGGTGATCGACCTTGCGAAGATGTCGGGCGACAAGATCAAGTTCGGCGCCAAGGTCAAGCTTGTCGACGAAGACACCGAGGAAGAAAAAACCTACCAGATCGTCGGCGACCAGGAAGCCGACGTAAAGGCCGGCCGCATTTCCATCTCCTCCCCGATCGCCCGTGCGCTCATCGGCAAGGAAGTCGGCGATTCCATTGAGGTTAACGCGCCAGGCGGCTCGAAGGCCTACGAAGTTCTGTCGATCTCCTGGGGCTGATCGTCAGATCGTGCTTGATATCCGCGACGTCGAGATCATTGCGCCGAACTTCAAGCGCCGGCTTTCCGGCGTCACGTCCACGATCGTTCAGCTCATCCCCTGCCAGATCAAGCTCGGCGTGAAGATCGCGACGCTGGGTCCCGGCTTGCCGGATCACCTGCCCAAGCTCCGGTGGACGCAACTCGCCGGGCTCTGGCGCCGGCCACGCAACGGCCGCCATCGCATCTGGCATGCGCGGCGAAACAACGAGATGGCGGCAGGGATAATACTCAAGCATGTCTTTCGCATGCCGCTGAAACTGCTGTTCACCTCGGCGGCGCAGCGGCGACACACGAGCTACACACGCTTCCTGATCCGCCAGATGGACGCCGTGATCGCCACCAGCGCCCGCTCCGGCTCCTTCCTCGAAGTCCCGCATACGGTGATCCGCCACGGCGTGGATCTCGACCTCTTCCACCCGCCGCAGACCGCCGAAGACGCGATCGAAGCGACCGGCCTGCCCGGCAAATACCTCGTCGGCTGCTTCGGCCGCATCCGCCATCAGAAGGGCACGGATCTCTTCGTCAAGGCGATGATCGAGCTATTGCCGAAATTTCCCGAGTGGACGGCGGTGATCTCCGGCAGGGTTACGCCAGAACACACCGCCTTTGCAAACCAGCTCAGATCCGAAATCGCCGCGGCCGGACTGACCGACCGGATCGTGTTTCTCGGCGAGGTGCCGGATATCAAGGTGTGGTACCGGCGCCTGACGCTCTATGTCGCCCCCTCGCGCAACGAAGGATTCGGGCTGACGCCTTTGGAGGCGATGGCATCGCAGACCGCCGTGGTGGCCTCGGACGCAGGGGCCTATGCGGAGATGATCGAGAACGGGGTAAACGGTACCGTTGTTGCTGCCGGCGATGGTAAAGCGCTGACGGCAGCGATCGCACCGTATCTTGCTGACCCGGCAGCCGCCGAAACCCTTGGCAAACAAGCTCTGGAGAAGACCAGATCGGATTTCGACTTGATGCGCGAAGCGCTTGCCATCGGCGCCATTTACGAAGAAATGCTTGCCCATTAGCGGTGAGCATTTTCCGCAACGAGCGGCGAACCAACAACCAAGGACATCAACCCACGACGAACGGTGTATGGTTGCGCAAGCAATGTTTACGCCTATGACAAAATCGCCTAGAAGAAGCCGACCTTGGTAGTAAGCAATTGATTGGACCGCGACAGACGATGTCGAGAGCTGAGCAGAATTTGAATATATATGTGTCGGCACTGACCCGTCGTCGGCCGGAGATGGTCAATGCCCTGCTTCGCTCATGGGCTGCCATGCAATTGCCCGACCGCTGCACGGTGACGTTCCTGATTGTTGAAAATGACAGCCAGCAGGCCACACTGCCGATTGTGGAAGCCAACCGTCCGAAGTTTACGCAGGCACCGCTTCTCTACGTCCTGGAAACGGAGCTAGGCATACCGTTCGGCAGAAACCGCGCGGCAAAGGAAGCGATCAAAGCCGACGCCGATCTGCTGCTGTTCGTCGACGATGACGAGGAGGCGGCGGAAGACTGGCTTGTCAGAATGATCGACGGTTATCGAAAGAGCCGTGCCGTGCTACTCGGCGCCCCTTTGCGTGCCCGTCCGCCTGCCGGAGATCTGACAACTCTCCAGAAGACGATGTACAAGAACGTCGAGGCGCGTTACGCCAAGAAGGAAACGCGCGCCGGCAAGCTAGCGACATTAAATTCGACCGAACGCGTGACGATCGTCACCAATAACTGGCTGGCGGAACTCGCTATTTTCAAGACGCATGGTATCTGGTTCGACGAAACGATGCGCTTCACTGGCGGTACCGACTCCAAACTTTATGCGGACGTGCGCAAGGCCGGCCTGACGACCGGATGGGTTGCCGATGCCTTTGTCTACGAGACGATCCCGCCAGACAGGCTGAGTTTTTGGTACCAGTACAGAAGAGCACGCGACCAGTCGAACACGCACATCCGGCGCAAGAGCCAGGCTCTCTCACGCCGTTCGATGCTCGCACTTCTTCCTGTCCCAATGAAGTCGCTGTTTTTAGCCGGACAAATTCTGGCCATTCCGTTTACCGCCGGCCGGAGTCTTCTGGACGCCGCGAGGACAATGGGCTGGATATCGGGCCGCATTGGCTTTGTTGTAGGCAAGCGCTCGGCTCTTTACACCGAGGTCACGGGCAATTAGTCGAAACTGTTGCTCGTTTTTCCCGAACGCGCATCGGCATGGAATTACGGCCTCGAAGCGGCGAGGCCCTCACGACGTCATACTGGTTTAGAGGCAATGCTACAGGATTCAACCATTCTCATCACAGGCGGAACTGGCTCATTCGGCAACAGCTTTGTGCCGATGACCTTGGCGCGCTTCAACCCCAAGAAGCTGATCATCTTCTCTCGCGACGAGATGAAGCAATGGGAGATGGCGAAGAAATTCAGTGGAGACGATCGGATTCGTTTCTTTATCGGCGATGTCCGGGATAAGGACAGACTGTACCGCGCGTTGGATGGTGTGGATTATGTTGTGCATGCTGCCGCGACAAAAATCGTCCCAACAGCCGAATACAACCCGTTCGAGTGCGTGAAGACGAACATCAACGGCGCAATGAACCTGATTGATGCTTGCATCGACAAGGGTGTAAAGCGTGTCGTTGCGCTGTCGACCGATAAAGCAAGCAGCCCGATTAATCTTTACGGAGCGACAAAACTCGCCTCGGATAAGCTTTTTGTTGCCGCAAATTCTTACAGCGGTAGCCACGACACGCGCTTTTCAGTCGTTCGGTACGGCAACGTGATGGGTTCACGTGGTTCTGTCATTCCTTTCTTCATGTCCATTCGTGACAAGGGCGTCCTGCCGATCACCGACTCAAGGATGACCCGTTTCATGATTTCCTTGGAAGAAGGCGTCGGACTTGTTTGGCACGCTTTTGACGACATGATCGGCGGCGAAATTTATATTAAAAAAATCCCGTCCATGAAGGTTACTGACCTTGCGCGCGTTCTGGCGCCGGAAGCCAAGCAGGAAATAATCGGCATTCGACCCGGAGAAAAGCTCCACGAGCAGATGATCAGTGCCGAAGACTCCCATTATACCTATGAATATAAAGACTATTTCAAGATACTTCCTGCGATCTACGACTGGGCTGAATCTCAGGAGAGAATAAAAGACGGCAAGAAGGTTGAACAAGGCTTCGTCTATTCCAGCGACAATAACAGCGAATGGATGAGCGATTCAGAAATGTTGAACTGGCTTGATGCAAACAAAGAGAAAATCGGGAGCTTCTGACCGTGATCCCCTACGGGCGCCAGGATATAACGCAGGCTGATATTGATGCCGTTGTCGATGTGCTGCGATCGGACTTCCTGACACAAGGCCCGGCAGTTCCACAGTTTGAAGCAATGGTTTCTCGATATACTGGGGCCGATTATGCGGTCGCGGTCAATAGCGCCACTTCAGCATTGCACATCGCCTGCCTGGCGCTTGACCTCGGGCCTGGAGATTGGCTCTGGACTTCGCCGATAACGTTCGTCGCATCTGCCAACTGCGCCCTGTATTGTGGCGCGCAGATAGATTTCGTTGACATCGACCCGACGACTTACAATCTCTCAATCGACGCCCTCGAAGCAAAGCTGCGGAGCGCCGAGGTGCGAGGGTGCCTTCCCAAAATCGTCATCCCGGTCCATCTCTGCGGGCAATCATGTGACATGAAGGCGATCCACGCATTGTCACAGAAATATGGATTTCGGATCGTCGAGGACGCGTCTCATGCAATAGGCGCAAAATACGATGATGCGCCCGTTGGTAACAATCGCTACAGCGACATAACAGTCCTCAGCTTTCATCCGGTGAAGATCATCACGACGGCCGAAGGTGGCATGGCTTTGACCAACGACTCCCACCTGGCCGAACGTCTTCGACTGCTTCGCAGTCACGGTATCACGCGTGACCCCGCATTGATGACGCATCCATCCGATGGTGATTGGTACTATCAGCAAATCGAGCTTGGCTACAATTACCGAATGACGGATGTACAGGCCGCCTTGGGCATCAGCCAAATCGAGCGATTGGACAAGTATGTGGATGCTCGGCAGACGCTCGCA
>NZ_JBNDHT010000130.1:0-20330 GCF_056755115.1 Rhizobium sp. SVR5-2C
GTAGAATGTCATGACATCGGCAAGCGGGAGATAGGCAACCGCGGCATAGAAGAATGCGACATCCGCGGTCGTCAGCACCACGCGAAGGACGTGCAGTGGAGGACGCTCCACGCGAACGAGCGCGGCGGTTCCCTGCGCGACGATCATCGGCCCCAGAATGACAAAGGAGCCGAGCGACCGCACTACCAAAACCTGGCCGACAGAGAAGCTCGCAACCAGCCACTTGCCCATCGCATCATTCAGCGAGAACAGGAAGTCGCCGAGGAGCATCAGGAGGACCCCGGCGAGCACCGCATTGCCGGCGGCGCCGGTCGCGCGAACGTTCACGATGTTTCCTCCCAATCAGGCCATTTCGGTCGGCCTTTACCCGCTTTTGACAATATTGCAAGGCGGATGGCTTCCAACGTCCCGAATGCGCCGGGGATCGACCGGGTGACGACGCGTTCGCCCTTATCCAGCGCCCCGAATCGTTGCCAGTCAATCGGACTCCTATCAGCTGCCGAATGGCATTTCGTCTGGCCAATGTCGAAATGCGGCCTCACAATTCGTCTTCATGTAAATTGCTTTCAGGAGAGGTCGAATGAACGTGACGGACGACGAACTCGTTAGCTTCGAGGCGCACGGTGCGGCGCCGTTGCCGGTGGCTGACCGCGACGGCTTCGTCGAAAACGATGGTGCCGGGATCTGGCATGCCGCCTATGGCTCCGGCCCGGCTGTCATCTTGCTGCATGGCGGGCTCGGCAATGCCGGAAACTGGGGCTATCAGCTTCCAGCTCTCGTGAATTCCGGCCGGCAGGTGATCCTTATCGACAGCCGCGGGCATGGGCGCAGCACCCGCGACGAACGGTCGTTCAGCTATGAACGGATGGCATCGGACGTCCTCGCCGTCATGGATCACCTGAGGCTTCAAACGGCTGCGCTCGTCGGCTGGAGCGATGGCGCCTGCACGGCCTTGATCCTTGCCGACAAGCATCCGGAGCGGGTCTTCGGCGTCTTCTTCTTCGCCTGCAACATGGATCCGAGCGGCACCTTCGAGTTCAAGCCGACACCGGTTATCGACCGTTGCTTCAGCCGGCACCGTAAGGATTATCTGGCGCTTTCCGCAACGCCTAACGGGTTCGACGCCTTTGTCGCCGATGTGACGAAGATGATGCAGAGCGAACCGAACTATACTGCGGAGCAGCTCCAAGGCATCAGGGTCCCGGTTGCGATTGCGCTAGGGGAAAAGGATGAATTCATCCGCCGCGAGCATGCGGATTATCTGGCGCGGAACATCCCCGACGCCGAGCTCATTCTCATGCCCGGCGTCAGCCACTTCGCACCGCTGCAGCGACCCGAACTGTTCAACCGTGAAGTGCTCGGGTTTCTCGATAGACTCGGTTGAGGTTCAGAGACCGATTTCGCGCGCCCATGGCGGGTTTGCGCCAGCACGGGAGACGGTGACGGCCGCCGCCTTGGCGCCGAGAGACAACGCATTATGCAGCGCTTTCTCGTCGAGAGAGGCGACTTGGGTTTTGGTCAGCAGATTGTCCCTCTTCAGCGAAGCGAGAATGCCTGCGTCGAAGGTGTCGCCTGCACCGACCGTATCAACGACCGTTACGCGCTGGCTCGGAACCGCAACCTTGCGGTCCTTCGTGTAGCCCTCAGCGCCTTCCGCGCCCTTGGTGATGACGACGAGCTTGGCACCCTGCTTCAGCCAGAAGGCCGCCAGATCGTCATGGCTGCCTTCGAGGCCGAACCATGCGAGATCTTCGTCGGAGAATTTCAGAATGTCGGATTTAGCCGCCATGCGCTTGATGCGCGCCATGTGGGCTTCCTTGTTCTTGATGAAGCCGGGGCGAATGTTCGGGTCGAGCGAAATGATGCGCTTTTCCGCCTCCCGGTTAAGCAGCGCCTCATAGGTTTCGCCGCTGGGGCTCGGGATCAAGCTGATGGCACCGAAGTGCAGCGCCTCGCAATCGTCGCCAAGCGACGGGAGGTCCTCCGTCGTGATCATGCGGCCTGCCGTGCCTTCGTCATAGAACGCATAGGTGGCCTGACCGTTGACGAGCTTGACGAAGGCGATCGTCGAAGGGCGCGGCGTGATGGCGCAGAGGCTGTAATCGACATTGCTCGCCTTCAGCGTGTCGAGCAGGATTTCGCCCATCATGTCGTCGGCAATGCCGGTGAAGAAGGCGGTCGGCACGCCGAGCCTGCCAAGCGCAATCGCCGTGTTGAAGATCGCGCCGCCGGCATAGGGCGCAAAGCCCTGCTCGCCGAGCGTCGTTTCCCGCGGCAGCATGTCAATCAACGCTTCGCCACAGCACAAAATCATTCCGACCTCCCAGGCATTTGCGAATTTGGATGTTCAAATCGATTAAATAACTTCATGGCAAAAGCAAAGCGGCACTTCGCCTATTCTGCCCTAAAGCGACGAGATGCCGCCGTGGCGTGCGGACCAGGCGAGCGGCGCGTCCAGGAACGCCTCGACTTCGCTAAGCGTTTTCTCGTCGAAGAGCTTCTGCGCTTTCGCAACGGCAAGAACATCGCGCCACGTAGCGATGTAGTGCAGCTTCACTTTACCATCGGCAAAGCGCAGCGCGCCCTCATCGAAAATGCCGTAGTAGAAGAGCGCGATGCCGTGTTCGACCACGCCACCAGCGGCGCGGACGGCATCAATGAACTTGAACATGCTGCCGCCGGCAGTCGTCAAGTCTTCAATGACGAGGACACGCGAGCCCTCCGGCATGTTGCCTTCAATCTGCGCGTTGCGGCCATGACCTTTCGGCTGTTTGCGGACATAGATCATCGGCAGGCTGAGGCGATCGGCGAGCAGCGCGGCAAACGGAATGCCCGCCGTTTCGCCGCCCGCGATGCAATCGAACTGCTCGAAGCCGGCCTCGCGCAACACAATACTGGAGGCAAAATCCATCACAGTCGAGCGGACACGCGGAAAGGAGAGCAGCTTGCGGCAATCGATATAGACCGGGCTCGCCATGCCGGAGGCGAACTTGTACGGCTGGGCGGCGTTGAAGTGCACCGCCTTGATCTCCCAGAGCATCTTCGCCACGAGTTCCGCCATCACGGCGCGGTCGGTGAATGTCGTCTGGATCATCGCTCTCTCCTTTGCTCAAATCTATGGGGCCATAGCAGCAAGCACGGCAAGATTCCAGAACGGCGAACGCCTTGGCGCGAAGAATGCCGGCAAAAACGGCCTCTCCGGGCAGTGTCGTGGCATCTGCCAACCGGAATGGCTCTGTGGCAGGAGATGTCGCCTTCTTTCAGCTTGCACGGCCGCGCGACGGGCATATCGTTGTGGCATGGAACATATCGAAATCTTCCAACGGCTCGGTGTGGCGCTTGCGATCGGTCTGCTCGTCGGCGTCGAGCGCGGCTGGCAAGAGCGCGACATACGCGCGGGCGGGAGAACCGCGGGTATCCGTACATTCGGGCTCACCGGCTTTCTCGGCGGAATAGCCGGAACGCTTCATTCCATGACCGGCCCCTTCCTGCCCGCGACGATCGCGCTGTTGCTCGGCCTCGCCTATATCGCAGGCAAGTGGCAGGAAACACAGGAAGACGAGGACTACAGCATAACCTCTGTCGTGGCCGCACTCGTGGTTTTCGGGCTCGGCGCCCTTGCCGCTCTCGGTGATATCGTCACTGCGGCAGCTGGCGGCGTTGCAACAGCGGTAATCCTTGCTGCACGCCAGAAGCTGCACGGCTTTCTCAGAGGCTTGACATGGCGGGAGTTGCGCTCGGCGCTGATGCTGCTCGCCATGACGGTGATTGCGCTGCCGCTCCTGCCGGACAGGGCACTCGACCCTTGGGGTGCGCTCAATCCTTTCTCTCTCTGGGTGCTGACCATCACCATCGCAGCCCTTTCCTTTGCCGGCTACATCGCAATCAAGGCGACAGGCACGAGCCGAGGCATTCTACTGGCAGGAGCGGCGGGAGGGCTGGTGTCTTCCACCGCACTGACGCTCTCCTTTGCCCGGTACTCAAAGGAAGCGCCTGAGGGTTCGACCCATCTTGCGGCCGGAGCAGCGATCGCAGGCGCCTTGTCCTTTGCCCGCGTCCTGATTATCGGCGCCGCCTTGTCCTTCGACTTGCTTGCCCCGCTTGCGTCCGCCCTGATCCCGGCGATCATCGGCCTTCTGGTTGCAGGTCTCTATTGTGTCTGGCGCTCCGGCTCCGGAACCGAGGTGCCGGAAATAAAGCTGAAGAACCCCTTTGAGTTGCGGGCAGTTCTCTCCTTCGCGGCGCTACTCGGATTAATCAGCCTGGTATCGAAGATGACCATCGACTACCTCGGCGCGGCTGCGCTTTTTGCCGTAGCCGCGATCTCCGGTCTTGTTGATGTGGACGCAATCACGCTTTCAACGGCGCGGCTGGCGGGCTCTGCGATCAACGTCAAAACAGCCTCGGACGTCATCCTGATCGCGGTGGCCGTCAACACGGCGACGAAGGCGATTCTGGCCTCCACCGGCGGCGCGCGGCAATATGGGATCGCTTTGGGGCTGGCGTCGACCGTCGCCGTTGCCATGGGCGGCGTGGCCTATTTCGCGTTCCGCAGCTTTATCGGCGACTAACACGAGCCGCTATCGAGGAGTCCGCCGATATCGGCCGGCAGCATCCTCTTGTAGAGCGCCATCGCGGCCCGTCCTTCCTCCTCGCTGACCGAGATCGAATAGCGCACGGCCGCCGCCAGCAGATGCATCGTCAGCCGCGCAACCGAGAGCAATTCGTGCGCTTCACGCTTCGGCCAGAGCTTCGCCAGAACCGTGAATAGTCTCTGTGCGTGGAATTCCATGTCCTCGGCGTCGACCTGCTGCAACAGCTTGTCGGCCTGCGTTGCGTGCCAGATGTCGCGCATGACAGGCTCGCGGCGGAAAAAGTCATAATACTGATCAACGATGTTGCAGAGCGCCTGCTGCAGCGTTTCGGGGCTCGTCACCTTGGCCAACTCCTGCTCGACGCAGTGTCTGCCCTGCTCGTTGAAGCGCTCGGCGAGGGTTCGGATGATGGAGCTCTTGTCCGGGAAATACTGGTACAGCGCACCGAAGGAAAGTCCCGCCTTTTCGACGATTTCGCTCATCTTCAGGGCATCGCTGCCCCTTGTTTCGATCAGTTCGACCGCCACCGAGAGGATCTTCTCGAAACGGTCACGCCCCCGCTGCTGACGCGGAATCCGTCTCGGCTGGCCAGTCGGCTCCTGCTGTCTCTTGCGCTTGACCGCCGCCGGCTCCGGCATTCGCTGCTCCAATTTTCGATTGACTCTTAAAATAAGAGAGTTTATCTCATTAAGCAAATGAGAGAGTTTCTCTCTTTTTAGGAAGAGGATTCGACATGCAGAATGCGGAAATCATCCTTGTCGGCGGATCGGGCAAAACCGGCGGCCGTGTAGCGGCACGCCTCGAAAATCTCGGCCTCAAGCATCGCCTCGCCTCGCGGTCCACCGCCCGCCCTTTCGATTGAAATAAGACGACCTGGCCCGCGGCACTCGCAGGGGGCACTAGCGTATACGTTGCCTTTCAGCCCGATCTCGCCGTCGCGTGGGCGGCCGACGCTATCGGCGCACTGGCCAAGACAACCGTAGAATGCGGCCTGCGGCACATCGTGCTGCTGTCCGGCCGTGGTGAGGACGGCGCCGAGCGTAGCGAAGAGGTACTCAAGGCTTCGGGCATTGACTACACGATCCTGCGAGCCTCCTGGTTCTTCCAGAACTTCAGCGAAGGCGCGTTTGCGGAATCAATTGCTGCGGGAGAACTCGCGCTGCCGGCGGGTGAGGTAAAGGAACCCTTCATCGATGCCGACAACATTGCCGACGCCGCCGTTGCAGCACTGACCGATCCGCGCCATCGCGGCAAAACCTACGAGCTGACTGGACCTTGCGCGCTCACTTTCAGCGAGGCGGTTGCCGAGATTGCCGCAGCGTCCGGCAGGCCGATCCGCTACCGGCAGATAGCGATGGCCGAATTTAAAGCCGTCCTTTCCTTGGGCGGCATGCCGGAAGACGCAATTGATCTTCTGGAAGAGCTCTTCAGTCAGGTGCTCGACGGCCGCAATTCGCGCGTCATGCACGGCGTGAAGGAAATCCTCGGGCGGCCCCCGAAAGACTTCGGCCAATATGTCCGCGAGGCCGCGGCGACCGGCGTCTGGAGGGCATGAACATGGCGACGATCCTCATGCTCGCACTTGCGGCGGCGGCGATCGGCAGCGGTCTTGTTGCCGGTATCTTCTTCGCCTTTTCGACCTTCATCATGGTGGCCTTCGCCCGCATTCCGCCGGAGCAGGGAATCGCGGCGATGAATTCGATCAACGTCACCATCGTGCGCTCGCCTTTCATGGTGCTGTTCGTTCCGACCGCGATCCTGTGCGTGCTGATCGGCGTCCTAGCGCTCATCGATTGGCGTGGAAGCGCCAGCGTCTGGATGTTGGCTGGTGCGACGCTCTATGTCGTTGCATGCTTCATCTCGACCATCGTTTTCAACGTGCCGATGAACGATGCGCTGGCGAAAGTCAGCGGCAGCGGGGCAGAAGCGGTAAGCGTGTGGAATAGCTATCTGAAGGACTGGACGCGGTGGAACCATGTTCGCACCGCCGCATCGCTCCTTGCCGCAATCGCGTTCGTCCGGGCCCTGATGATCCTGTGATTGATCAAGCGCCGGACGGTGCTGTCCTCCCGCCACTCTTTAGCGGCAAGTGGCCGTGACCGCACAGTTAGCGTTCAACCTCCCAATGCAGGGGGAACATGGGGTCGAACACGGTCACCAGTCCGGCACCTGTTTCGACTTTTGCCGGAAACGCCACGGGTTTTTCACGCCTCACGAGCGTGATGCGCTCTTCGTTCGGCTGAAGGCCATACCAGGCGGGGCCGCTCAGCGAGACAAAGGCTTCGAGCTTTTCGAGCGCGTTTTCCTGTTCAAAGACATGCGCAAGGCAGCTCATAGTGTTAACCGACGTGTAGATGCCGGCGCAGCCGCAGGCGCATTCCTTCAGCGGATCGATATGCGGTGCCGAATCCGTGCCGAGGAAGAAGCGCTGGTCGCCGCTGACCGCTGCCGCACGCAACGCAAGCCGATGGTTTTCGCGTTTGGCGACCGGCAGGCAGTAATAATGCGGGCGAATGCCGCCGACGAGGATGGCATTGCGGTTGATGATCAGGTGATGTGTGGTGATGGAGCCTGCGAGGTTGGCCTTCGACGACTTGATGTAGTTGATGCCGTCGGCCGTCGTGACATGCTCCATCGTGACCTTCAGCTCCGGCAGGCGCTTGCGCAAAGGGTCCAGCACGGTTTCGATGAACACCGCTTCGCGATCGAAGATGTCGACCTCGGGCGTCGTGACTTCGCCATGCACGCAGAGCGGCAGACCGATCTTCGCCATGCGCTCCAACACCGGCATCGCCTTTTCCAGGTCGCGCACGCCGCCATGTGAATTGGTGGTGGCACCTGCCGGATAGAGTTTCACCGCCGTTATCAGACCGATTTTGTAGCCTTCCTCCACATCGTCGGCGCTCGTGTGCTCCGTGAGATAGAGTGTCATCAGCGGCTCGAAGCGATCGCCCTTCGGCAGGGCTTTCATGATCCGCTCGCGATAGGCTGCCGCGTCCGCCGTCGTCACGACCGGCGGCACGAGGTTCGGCATGATGATGGCGCGAGCGAAATCGCGGCTGGTATCGCCGATCACCCCTTCGAGCATGGCGCCGTCACGTAGGTGGAGGTGCCAGTCATCTGGACGGCGAATGGTGATCGATTGCATGCTGCGGCTCCGGCGGCTGGCCTATAGGTTCAGCCCCGGCATTATCACCCCTGTGCAGGCAATGGCAACATTTTGCCTCGGATTTTCAGACCGGCGGACCGTACTGGTTCGGGTCGGGCGTTCCTGGGCGGATATACCAGATGAGCAGGATGATCCAGCCGATCAGCGGGACGAGACCGACCAGAATCCACCAGCCGGAGTGGTCTATGTCGTGCAGTCGCCGGACAGCGACGGCAAGGCTGGGAAGCAGCACGCCGAGGCCATAGATTGCACCGAGGATTTCGTGGCCGAACAGCAGATTGTCGATGAATGCAACGACCAAAGACGCGATCACATTGAAGAGCGCAAACAACCAAAATTCCGGACGCCCGGCCCGGCCGCTGAAGACAGCGTATTTTGAGAAGACTGACGATACGGCTTCCGTGAAGTTCATGTCCGGCTCCCTCTGGCCCGCAGAACCTCCGCTGCAAAGCAGAAGTTGTATTCGGGTGAGGATGCACCGATTCTCCAGGCTCCGCAAGGCGAGCACGCCAGGCGCAATCACACAGGATCAGGCAATCTCGAGCGTGATATCGGCGGGACGGCGGTTGGCGAGGATCAGCCTGCCGTTCGGTAGGTCGTTGCCATAGACCTTGGCGCTCGCTTGCTCTTCCGTCAGCTTGTAGCCGCGCCAGCGCGCCCAGAGGCGCTCTTCCAGGACCTCGATCGGCGGGGCGAGCATGACGGTGTAGTCGAAGATGCCCTCGAGCTCCGCCCACTTGCCGAGGCTAAGCAGCAGATAGTTGCCCTCGACGATGATGAAGCGATGTTCCGGCGAGACGACGCGGGCAGAGGCGATCGCAAGTTCGCGCGAGCGGTCGAAGACCGGCACGAGAACCTCCTGATCCGCAGGCCTGACAGCGCGTATGATATCGAGGAAGCCGCGGACATCGAAGGTTTCCGGGATGCCCTTGCGGGCGAGCAGGCCGCGCTCGATGAGGATTGCGTTGTCCATGTGAAAGCCGTCCATGGGCAGCACTTCCGCGCTCTCGCCCCTCGCTTTCAGCGCCTCGGCCAGACCCTCCGCCATGGTGGATTTGCCGGCACCCGGCGGACCGGCGATGGCGATCAGGAACCGCCTTGCATCGCCGGCGCGTCTGATGACCTCGCCGGCGATGTTTTCAATCTCTTCGCTCATGCGGCGACCGTTTCCGCGGGAGGTGTCTTGGCGCCGGTCATGAAGGCGACGGCGTCGGACATTGTGTACTCCTTCGGATTGATAACCGTCAGGCGGCGACCGAGACGGTGGATGTGGATGCGGTCAGCCACTTCGAAGACATGCGGCATGTTGTGGGAGATGAGCACGATCGGCAGGCCGCGGGCCCGAACATCCAGGATCAGTTCCAGAACCCGCCGGCTTTCCTTGACGCCGAGAGCAGCCGTCGGTTCGTCCATGATGACCATCTTCGAGCCGAAGGCAGCCGCACGAGCCACTGCCACGCCCTGGCGCTGGCCACCCGAGAGCGTTTCCACCGCCTGGTTGATGTTCTGGATGGTCATCAGGCCGAGTTCGTTAAGCTTGCCACGAGCCGCCTTCTCCATTGCGGAATGATCGAGCTTGCGCAGGAACTTGCCCATGAAGCCCGGCTTGCGGATTTCGCGGCCAAGGAACATGTTGTCGGCAATCGAGAGGGCCGGTGACAGCGCCAGGTTCTGATACACCGTCTCGATGCCGGCCTTGCGGGCATCGATCGGCGAACGGAAATGCACCGGCTGCCCTTCGAGGCGGATTTCTCCCTCGTCCGCATGGATCGCGCCAGAGATGGCCTTAATCAGCGACGACTTGCCAGCGCCGTTATCGCCGATAACGGCAAGGATTTCGCCCGGGTAGAGATCGAAATCGGCGTGGTCCAGAGCCGTGACCCGGCCGTAACGCTTGACGAGGCCGCGCGCCGTGAGAATGGGTTCCTGAGCCATCAGCCTGCTACCTTTCTGATCCACTGGTCAATCGCGACGGCAGCAATGATGAGCACGCCGATCAAGAGATAAGTCCATTGCACGTCCGTCCCAAGCAGGCGCAGACCGAGCGAGAAGACGCCGACGATCAGCGCGCCAAAGAGCATACCCAGGATCGAACCGCGCCCGCCGAAGAGCGAGATGCCGCCGATCACCACCGCCGTAATGGATTCAATATTGGCGAACTGGCCCGCGGTCGGAGAGACGGAGCCGAGCCGGCCAATCAAGGCCCAGCCCGCGAGCGCACAGATCAAGCCCGAAAGAACGTAGACGGAAATCAGCATGCGCTTGACGTTGACGCCGGACAGCTGCGCCGCTTCCGGATCGTCGCCGACGGCATAAAGATGCCGGCCCCATGCGGTGTGGTTGAGCACGTACCAGAGCAGAGCCACCAGCAGCACCAGAACGATGACGCCATAGGTGAAGACCGCACCGCCGACACGGAACGTGTTGCCGAAGAACTGCAGCATCGGCGCATTCGCCTCGATGTCCTGCGCCCGAATGGTCTCATTCGCGGAATAGAGGAAGTTCGTCGCCAGCACGATCTGCCACATGCCGAGCGTGACGATGAATGGCGGCAGCTTCATGCGCGCAACGAGCAGCCCGTTGATATAGCCGCAGAGCGCGCCCAGAGCGAAACCGCCGAGAATGGCGATAGTCGGCGGAAAGCCGTAGCGGAAGACGAACTGCCCCATGACGACGGAAGAGAGGACCATGATAGCGCCAACCGACAGGTCGATGCCGGCGGTCATGATGACCAGCGTCTGGGCCGCGCCGACGATGCCGGTAATCGCGACCTGCTGCAGGATCAGCGTCAAGGCAAAGGCAGAGAAAAACTTGGTCCCGAGCAGGACCCCGAAGACGATCAGCGACAGTACCAGCACGATCAGCGACACTGTCGACGGGCTGGAGTGCAGGAAATGCTGGAACTTCTGAAGGGCTGTCCGCTCATGCGTGTCGAATGAGGCGACCTCGGTCGAACTGTCCCTGAGAACTTTTTCGTAGTCGTGATGCGGTGCGGCTGTTGTAGGCTCGCTCATGGATATTCCTCCCGCCTGTGCCCCATTTCCGGGGGCGCATCGCTGCCCGGCTTGCAGGGTCCGGTATTTTAGCGATTTCGATTAAGCTGCACCCAATTCGGCGTGCTGTCAAAGATGAGTCGGGCAGCGGGGGCAAGCGCGCCCCCGCCTTCGCATCGGCTGCGGCTTCCTAGCCCCAGCACTTGTCCATGCCTGCCTTGGTGTCGATCGATTCGACACCCGATGCGGGCTTGTCGGTCACCAGCGCGACACCCGTATCGAAGAAATTCTTTCCTTCTGTCGGCTTAGGCTTTTCGCCGCTGTCGGCGAACTTCTTGATGGCTTCCATGCCGAGCGCCGCCATCTGCAGCGGATACTGCTGAGACGTCGCGCCAATGACGCCTTCCGTGACGTTCTTGACGCCCGGGCAGCCACCATCAACGGAGACGATCAGGACGTCCTTGTCGCGTCCGACGGCCTTCAGGGACTGGAACGCACCGGCAGCGGCCGGCTCGTTGATCGTATAGACGACATTGATGGTCGGATCCTTCTGGAGAAGGTTCTCCATCGCGGTGCGTCCACCTTCCTCGTTACCGTTGGTGACGTCGTGGCCGACGATGCGCGAGTCGTCCTCGTCGCCGATCTTGTTGGGATCCTTCGTATCCATGCCAAAGCCCGTCATGAAGCCCTGGTCACGGAGGACGCCGACCGTCGGCTGTGCCGGGGTCAGGTCGAGGAAGGCGACTTTCGCATCCTTGGCGGCATCGCCGAGCGTTGCGGCGGCCCACTGGCCGATCAACTTTCCAGCAAGGAAGTTGTCAGTGGCGAAGGTGGAATCAGCCGCATCGATCGGATCGAGAGGCGTATCCAGCGCGATCACCAGAATTCCCGCATCACGCGCCTTTTTCACCACGGGAACGATGCCCTTGGTATCGGAGGCGGTCAGCAGAATACCTTTTGCCCCGTCTGCTATGCAGGTTTCGATGGCCGCCACCTGAGTTTCACTGTCGCCGTCGATCTTGCCCGCGTAGGACTTCAGCGTCATGCCAAGCTCTTTGGCCTTGGCAGTCGCACCTTCCTTCATCTTCACGAAAAAGGGATTGGTGTCGGTTTTGGTGATCAGGCAGGCGGAAACATCTGCCGCCATCGCCGGAGCGGAAAAGGCGACGCCGAGCGCAAGCGCGCCGAAAGCAAGAACTGATTTCTTCATGAACTCCTCCCACAGATTAGCCGGAACGCCCGCATGGCAGAACCGGAATATGAAAGCACGGGACGGCGCTGCGGATTGGTCAAAGGTCTCCCCCAAGGCCGTCCCTACCGTTGACGATCGCAATTAAGAGCGAAAACAAATTCGCTTGTCAATAAATAAATCTGATTGAATTATTAATTCCCTATGGCATGCTGACAAAAAATCAGGCATAGGCCAATGAACAGGAGGAGTGGCCAATGTCGTCCTTGGACGGTCCGGTGCAAGCACCGGCTCCACCACCTATTCTGAACCCCGCCGGAGGCGCGAACCAGATCAGGGTGCGCGCCTATAATGAGCGGCTTGTCCTTTCGCTGGTACGCCTCTACGGCTCCCTTTCGAAAGCCGATATCGCACGCCGCAGCGGTCTTTCCGCCCAGACCGTTTCCGTCATCATGCGGGAATTGGAGAAGGAGGGCCTGCTTTCAAGAGGCGAACCCGTGCGCGGCCGCGTCGGGCAACCGTCGATCCCGATGCTTCTCAACCCGGACGCCGTCTATTCCTTCGGGGTCAAAATGGGTCGCCGCAGCGCCGATCTGGTGTTGATGGATTTCGTCGGACGCATTCGCATGCAACTGCACCGGACCTATGCCTATCCATTGCCCGGCGAAATACTTGATTTTATCATCGCCGGCATTGGGGAGCTCGAAAGCAGGCTTGACGACAAGCAGCGAAGCCGTGTCGCTGGACTGGGCATTGCGGCTCCTTTCGAGCTTTGGAACTGGGCTGACGAGGTCGGTGCCCCGGAGGGCGCGATGGAGGTCTGGCGCGGGTTCGACCTGCAGGCCGAAGTTGCGGCCCGTGTCTCGCATCCGGTCTATCTGCAAAACGACGCGACCAGCGCCTGCGGAGCGGAGCTCGTCTTCGGCGTCGGCCCGTCCTATCCCGATTTCGTCTATCTTTTCATCGGCTCTTTCATCGGCGGCGGCATCGTCCTCAACTCGGCGATCTTCTCCGGCCGCACGGGCACCGCAGGCGCGATCGGCCCTCTCCCGGTCCGCGGCAAGAATGGTGAAAACCGTCAGCTTCTCGATATCGCCTCGATCTTCGTGCTTGAAAACATGCTGCGCGAGAAGGGCATCGACCCTCAGCCGCTCTGGTATTCCGCCAACGACTGGGTGGATTTCGGCGAACCGATGGAAACCTGGATCCAGGATACGGCGAAAGCGCTGGCGCAGGCGATCGTCGCTGCAGCCTCGATCATTGATTTCAGCGCCGCCGTCATCGACGGCGGCTTCCCCGGCTGGGTGCGCAAGCGTATCGTGCATGCGACCATCCAGGAAGCGGCGAAGCTTGACCTGCAGGGCGTCGTCATGCCGGAGATTATCGAAGGCGCGGTCGGGGCCCAGGCACGCGCCATCGGCGGAGCGAGCCTGCCGATTTTCGCCCGCTATCTGACCGATCAGAATGTACTCTTCAAGGAGATCGAGAATGCTGAAGGGGCTTGATCCTCTCTTGAGTCCGCAATTGCTTGCGACGCTACGAGAGATGGGCCACGGCGACGAAATCGCCATCGTCGACGGCAATTATCCGGGTGTCGAGCATGCGCGCCGGCTGATCCGCCTCGACGGCCACGCTATCGTGCCTGTACTCGACGCCGTTCTCAGCGTCCTGCCGATCGACGACTTCGTGCCGGAAGCGATCTTCCGATCGACGGTGAAATCCGAGCGCGACAAGCTCGACCCCGTGCACGAGGAGATGATCGATTGCTGTGCCAAGCACGAGCCACATCGCCAAGTGACGCCACTCGTCGGCCAGGATTTCTATAATCGCGTACGTGCCGCCCACGCCGTCATCCAGACGAGCGAGCCGCGCCTCTACGCCAACATTATCCTGCGCAAGGGGGTCATCTATCCGAAAGCCCCCGGCGAGGACGTCAAGACGACGGCAGAGCCTTTCGACTACTAGAGCGGCTCAGCTTTTCACGGAATCACGGAACCGCTCTATCTCTTTGTTTTCACGCAATTCCGGACGGAAAACCGCTGCGTACTTTTCCTGGAATTGCTAACGCTCAAATCTCGCCCGCCTGCGGTCCCCAGACGTCCGTCAGAGCAAAACCGCCAGGATGCGGATCGAAGGGGTCGAGCGCCACCTGCGACAGGCCGAAGGTGAAGCCGCGGCCGGTGATCGTCGGAATGATCGCAGGGCGGCCCGCGACTTCGGTGACCGCCTGCAGGCCGACCTCGAATTCCGAGCCGATGATCGAACGCGACTTGAAGACGTCGCCGACCTTGGCGGTGCCGCGGGCATAACGCGTGGCGAGGTTGGCGGAATTGCCGGTGCCGCAGGGCGAGCGGTCGGCGCGGCCGGGCCACATGGTCGTGCAGGTGCGTACCGTGCCGTCTGCTTCGAGATCGCGGAACATCACATAGGCAACGCCCGAGATGGCCGGGATTTCCGGATGCACGACCGGCACGGCACGGTTGATGAGGTCTTTCAGGATCATGCCGGCCTGGACAAGGGCCGCGGCATTGGCCTTCTCGATCGTCAGGTTGATCTGACCGACATCGACAAGCGCATAGAAGATGCCGCCATAGCATATATCGACCTTGATCGTGCCCCAATGCGGCGTCTCGACCGGCACGTCGAGTTCATGCACGAAGGAGGGCACCATGGTGAGCTTCACCTTTTCACAGCGTCCGTCGCGGCAGGTCGCGACCGCCTTGACGAGACCGGCAGCCGTTTCCAGCGTGACGACGGTTTCCGGCTCCTGCATTTCGACGATTCCGGATTCGAGCAGCGCTGTGGTCACGCAGATCGAGTTCGAACCGGAACTCGCATGCGCCTGATCCGGTTGCAGGATGATGAAGGCAGCATCTGCATCGGGGTGCTTCGGCGGCAGCAGCAGGTTGACGGAGCCGATCGGGGCGCCGCGCGGCTCCAGGCAGAGGAAGCGGCGAAGCTCCTGCCCCTTCGGATCGCTGTTCAGCCAGGCAAGCTGCGCGGCGACTGTCTCGCCAGGGATCTTCGGCACGCCGCCGATCGCGACCTTGCCAATTTCGCCTTCCGCATGGACATCCAGAAGCTGGATCGTGCGCTTCCATCTCATCGTTCAAACTCCAAAATCAAACGTGGCGCGTGATGCCGCCATCGACGCGGATATTCTGGCCGGTGATGTAGCCGGCGCCGTCAGAGAGCAGGAAGGCCGCAGTCTTGGCGATTTCTTCCATGTGGCCGATACGCTTCATCGGGATCTTCTCGGCAGTTTCCGGCTTGTGGTTGAGGCTGTCGATATAGCCGGGAAGGATGCAGTTCATGCGGATGTTGTCAGCCGCATAGCGATCCGAATAGAGCTTGGTAAACGCGCCCGCTGCTGCGCGGTAGGTACAGGAAACAGGAAAGATCAGCGACGGCTCGTAGGCGGCGAAAGTCGTGATGTTGACGAAGGCGCCCTTGCCTTGCTTCAGCATCACCGGTGTCACGAGCCGCGCCATGCGCACCAGCGAAAGCACCATCATGTCTGAACCGAGGGTCCAATTCTCGTCGGTGATGTCCAGGAGGTCGCCCTTGGGCGGATGGCCGGTGTGGTTCACCACCGCATCGATGCGGCCATAGGTCCTCATTGTCAGGTCGAAGATCGCCTGAATGTCCTCTGCCTTTTCCGCGACGCCGCGGGAGGCGACGCCGCCGAGCTCCGCCGCCAGCTTTTCGCAGCTTTCGGAAGGCGACATCAGTGCCAGGCGGTAGCCTTGTGCGGCGAGCTCGCGGGCGATTGCCTCGCCCATGCCCCGGCCGCCACCGGTAATCAGCGCTACGGGTTTCGCATTATCCGGCATCGGTTTCCTCCTAGTATCGATCAATGCGGAAAGGGGTCATGCCGACCGCAGGCTCGGCCCCTGTCACCATATCGGCGATCAACCGCGCTGTCGTTGCCGAAAGCGTCAGGCCGAGATGACCGTGGCCGGTCGCATACCAGACGCCAGGCACCTTCGATGAAGGCGAGATAATCGGAATCGTGTCCGGCAACGCGGGGCGGTGGCCCATCCACTCGGACGCCTCTTCGATTTTCAAACCCGGCAGCGCGCGCTGTGCATGCCGTACCAGCACGCGCGCCCGGCGGAAATCCGGTGGTGCTGCAAGACCCGCAAGTTCGACATTCCCGCCGACGCGAATGCCTCCTGCCGTCGGCGTTACCATGAAGGCACGATGCGGCCAGATGACCGCATAACGCATGGAGATGCCGGGTTTCATGACCTGCGTATGATAGCCGCGCTCAGTTTCGAGCGGGATCGGCTCGCCGAGCCTTTCGGCAAGCGCGCGTGTATGCACCCCAGCTGCCAGCACGACAGAGTTTACCTCAATGGCCCTACCATCCTCGAGCAACACGACTGCAGCCCCACCCGGCTTGCGTTCGATGTTGCGCACCGCGCCGGAGACGAAGCGCGTGCCTGCCGCCTGGGCGGCATCCGCCAATTTGACAACCAACTGGTACGGATCGCGGATGGATTTGTTGTCTGGCAAAAGCACGGCCTTTGCGATCGAAGGCGAAAGTTCCGGCTCGTAGTGCCGGATCGCGCCGCCGTTCAGCACCTCGAAATCGAAGCCGTAGCGCTGCATCATCTCGATATGACCGCGATCGGCGGCAAATTCGGCCTCGGTCTCATAGATCGCGAGGCAGCCCTCCTCCGTCATCAGCTCCGGCGCGCCGATCGCAGAAAGCATGGCGCGGAAATCGCCAAGTGCCTGGCGAGTCAGGCTCATGCCTGCATCTTCGATCTCGCGAAGGCGGGATGGACGTCCGGCCGCAATGAAGCGTAGGAACCAAGGCAGCATTTTCGGCGCGTAGGATGGACGCAGCCAGACCGGCCCCTCGGGGTCCATCAGCCAGCCTGGAATTCTCTTCCACGTCGCCGGGCCGGAGCCCGCGGCGAAGTCAAGCGCAATACTGGCCATGTTGCCGTAGGAGGTGCCGCGGCCGGGCTCGCCTTTATCGATCAATGTCACCTGGAAGCCGCGCCGCTGCAGTTCGAAAGCGATCGAAGCGCCGATCACGCCCGCACCGACAACGGCCACGGTCGGCCTGATTTCATTGCTCATGTCATCATCCATCAGAGGCAACGGCTTCGGGCCGCGATTTGCCTCTGTGATATATCAGAACTGCACGAATGCCTATGGGAAATTTTATTGCGTCGGCAAGCCGGCGCCGACCGTATCTCCGACCGAGCCCGCGGTATTTTCCATGGACTGGCCGAGGCGTTTCAGCTGGGCATTGTAGTTACGTCGCGTGCGCCGATCAAAGATCGCAATCGGCGTGCTGACGGCGACGCTCGTCGCACTTCCGACGGTTTGTGCCGCGCCGATCGCGACAGCGCCAACCGCCTCCCCGAGGCCCACCCGCGAATCGGTAATCGTCTGGCCGGCAATCAGCCGGTCGCCGATCAGTTTCACGACCTCCGGGCTTTCAGCGAATTTGCCATGGTTCAGCCTGTCGCCGCCCTTGAGCTTGGTGAGATCGAGGACAGTGATACCCGCCGCCTCGAGCTTGCTGCGATAAGGCTCCACGGAAGGATCAATCTGGCCAAGGCGATCGACGTTGCCGGAAATGCGGCGTGACAGCGCAAGAGCCCGGTCGTCCTGCGAAACGAAGATGGTGAAGTGGGGCCGCTCCTTGCCAAGGCTGGCGAACTGGCGGCCGAAGACGTCGACATCGAGATCAGGCGAGGCAAGGATGACGTTGTTGATCTTGCTTGCAACATGCCCGTCGCGGATCGCCATCTGGCGCAGCGCCTCGACCGTCAGCCAGGTGCCCATCGAATGGGCCATGATGGTGATATCGCCGACCGCAGGATTTTGGGCAGCGCGGTGCAGCAGCTCTTCCAGCGCGTCGCGGGAATAGTTGGTGCTTTCCTTGTCGTAATTATAGTCGAAGATGCTGCCGCGTGATGGCCAGGTGAAGACGACCGGGGCGACGTCCGCGTGCGAATCGTGAACGATCTGCGCGAAGCGGTAGACCGAATCTTCGTAGAGATTGTTGAAGCCGTGGACGAAGATCAGCACACGGCGGCTCTTCGGCATATGGTTCTTCAGCCAGACCTCGCCGGGCTTTTCGCCTTCCAACGGATCGACCGACACGGTAACAAAATCACGAAGCGGATCTGCCGGCAGGCGCTTCGGCCATTGCACCTGACCGATCTTGCGGTTGGCATCCGGCGGGATAGACACCTCGACGGCATTTAGCATCAGGCCGGAGCCACGCTCGCCGGAAAAGAGAACGGCCGGATCTTTGTCCGGTGCGCGGGTGGTTGCGACGAGAAGATCGACTTCGGACGTGCCGGGCTGCGCTGATCCGACCGGCGTCATCACGCCGATATGCCGCCCACCGCAGGCTGACAACAAGAAGGTGGCGAGCGTTACGCTCACAAGCGTCTTCCGCATCGCCGCCAATCCATCAAACATCGCCTACCCTAAACATCGGCGCCTGACCGGACGCGCTGGATGGCGGCCTAATAACCAGCGGGCGCAATGGGAGTCAAATAAGGCAGCCGCCTGCGGACGATAGCTTCGCGGATTGGAATTGGTGTTTGGAGGTTGAAATAGAAAAGAGCCCGGCGCGGGAGGAGGTGCACCGGGCTCTTGATCCTGACTGGTTAACTGGGAGGAGGAGTGTTACCAGTCGAAGTAAGGAGCGCTGGGAGGAGGAGTGCGCTGCTTACGAGGCTATGAATACCCAATTAATTTCATCGGGAATAGAGATATTACCGCAACGCAGCAATGCACTTTTCGCATGGCTTAACGGAGCAATATTGCAAAGCCGCCTCATTTTGCAGCAATTTTGGATCGGGGGTTAAATTATTGCGCAAAATATGACCGCATAAAGTCGATGTCTTCCCGGTCTGCCAATCACCCCGCGGTTTCGAGATGAGATAAAATAGAATCGGCCGCGGAAAGCCGCGGCCGATTCAAATTGGCGGAGCAGATCAGGCAGCCTTGAAGAGCTTCTTGCCTTCGCCGTCGAGCGCCTTGAACTCTTCGTCGGACAAGGCGATATCCACGGCAGCGACGTTCTCTTCCAGATGCTTCACCTTGGAAGTGCCGGGGATAGGCAGCATCACGGGGCTGCGCTTCAGCACCCAGGCCAACGCGATCTGGCTTGGCGCTGCATTGTGCTTCTTTGCGATCGTATCGAGTAGCGATCCCGGCTTTGCGAGATCCCCCGCAGCCAGCGGATACCAAGGGATGAAGCCGATTTTGTGTTTTTCGCAGTAGTCCAGCACATCTTCACTGGTGCGGTCGACGAGGTTGTAACGGTTCTGCACGGTGGCGACCTTGAAGTGCTTCGAAGCCGCCTCGATATCGGCAACCGAGACTTCGCTGAGACCGGCATGCCGGATGATCTTTGCATCGAGCAGCGACTTGACCGTGTCGAACTGTTCCTTTGCCGGCACTTTCGGATCAATGCGGTGAAGTTGCCAGAGATCGATCTGCTCGACGCCGAGATTGCGAAGGCTCTTGTGCGCCTGCTGGATCAGATATTCCGGACGGCCGAGCGGCAGCCAGATGTCGGGGCCATGCCGTGTGAGCCCGCCCTTGGTGGCGACAATCATTTTGCTATAAGGATGAAGCGCTTCCCGGATCAGTAGCTCGGAAACATCCGGGCCATAGGAATCGGCCGTATCGATGAAGTTGACGCCAAGTTCCGGCAGGCGCTTCAGCGTACGGATGGATTCGTCGTGGTCTGCCGGATCACCCCAGATGCCTTCGCCGGTGATGCGCATTGCGCCGAAGCCGAGGCGATTGACCTCGATATCACCGTCGATCTTGAAGGTGCCGGATTTTGCTGCGTTCAAGGCGGGCATGGTCTTTCCTCTCGTTGATCAAAAAGCTCAAAGTCGGTGGAGCTTGACGTTGATGGTGCGGCCTCTGCGACGCCTGCGTACATAGGGCATCATGGCTTGCATGACAGTAACGAGGCCGAAGACATTTGCCCTCAAACCACCATGGGCCGCAAACGGAAGGCGCCAATCTCTAAAGCCGGGTTTTTGCCGTCTCGCCGAATTCCGACAGGACCGCCCACAGATCGGCAAAAATGCTCCTGGCGAAAGCTTCGAGCGGCGCCCCTGGTGAGCGTTCCTGCCAGAGTTCGCCGCCCACGCGCAATGCGCCAATGACGATTGCCGAGAGAAGCCGCATGCGAATACGCGCTTCCTTGCTGTCGCCGGCTCTTAGCGCCAATGCTTCCGTCAATTTCAGCTCGAGTTTCGCATATTTCAGCTGATCACGCGCCTTTAGTGCCGGTGTGCAGCGGACGAGTTCGCCCACGGCAAGACCGCGTTCATCGGCGGAAGCGACGATGGTTTCTATGAGCGCTTCCTCCACGGTCTTCAGTC
>NZ_JBNDHT010000131.1:0-20275 GCF_056755115.1 Rhizobium sp. SVR5-2C
GGTATAGACCGTGCCGTCGTCGGAAACGGTCCAGCTCTCGGCAAGACCCGGCTCAACCTCGGTGCTGCCGTGCTTGAATTCGACCAAGCGGCTATAGACGGTGCGCGACGTCGCATCGAATGTCGTGCCAGCGGTGTACAGGCCCGGATCGAAGCCTTCCGGCGAACCTTCAGAGCAATAGACAAGGGTTTTTGACCAGGCGGACGTTGCCATGACCGAAGCCAAGGCCGTCGCTGCCAGCAGGACGGAGAACTTTTTCATAATGGTGTTTTCCCAGCTTTGTTCTTTTGACTTTCTAGACCGGAGAGCAGCCTTCCGGTCAGCGGCACCGATGGAACGACATTTATCTACTGAAAGCAACGGTATTCGAAGGAAATTTTCCCAGTTGGACAACTTTAGAAATTTTCGGTCAAAAATAGGACTTAATTGGAAATAAACGACATGAAACCCGCTCATTTTTGTCATATTTGGTACGATTTCACACATTTAGCGTAACGGCAGAGAGCTTTGCGCGTCGAAAAAGCCGCCTCAAAAAGCAAAAATCGCAGCTACTGGGCGTAGCTGCGATCATTAGGATACTCGACTATGACGTGTTAGGCTGCCGGAGCGCTGATGGCGAGCCTGCGATAGTCCTGGTCGCCTGTAAGGCCAAGAAGGAAGTTGATCTGCGGACGCGCCTTCACGAGGTCATCGATCGAATACTCGGTCAGCACATCGAAAAAGGCGTTGAGGGCCTTGCGCAGTGCCGAGTTCAAACCGCAGCTATCGACCAGAGGACATTCAACCGCGCCGTCTTCGAAGCATTCGGCCATCGCAAAGCTGTCCTCGGTGACTTTGACGACGTCAAAAAGGCTGATGTCCGCCGCCGGCTTGCCGAGGCGGACGCCGCCGTTGCGGCCTCGAACGGTTTCCACCAGGCCCGCTCTGGTGAGCGGCTGCAGAATCTTGAACAGAAAGAGCTCGGAAACCCCGTAAGCCTTGGCAATTTCAGGAATCCGGCTCAAGTGTCCTTCATTGGCAGCGCAATACATCAACATGCGAACCGCATAGTTGGTCTGCTTCGTCAAACGCATGCCGATCTCCTGAATCGTGTGGGGCTGGAGCCTATATAGTGGCTTTGGTAGTTTTGAACAATTCCAAAATATGAAAATTACATTCACGTTTGCGCGGGCCGCCGCACAAAAACGAAACGGGCCACAAGGGCCCGTTTCCTGGTGTGTTCTCAGAGTCGCATCATTTCATCGTCGGCATGACAAATTCGGCGCCGTCCTTGATGCCCGACGGCCAGCGGGCGGTAACCGTCTTGGTTCTGGTCCAGAACTTGATCGAGTCCATCCCGTGCTGATTGAGGTCGCCGAAGCTGGAGGCTTTCCAGCCGCCGAAGGAGTGGTAGGCCAGCGGAACCGGGATCGGAACGTTGATGCCGACCATCCCGATATTGATGCGCGCAGCGAAGTCGCGGGCAGCATCGCCGTCGCGGGTGTAGATCGCAACGCCATTGCCGTATTCGTGCTTCATCGGCAGCGAGAGGGCTTCTTCATAGTTATGGGCGCGGACGACGGAGAGCACCGGCCCGAAGATTTCAGTCTTATAGATATCCATCTCCGGCGTGACGTGGTCGAATAGTGAGCCGCCGACGAAATAGCCGTCTTCATAACCCTGCAGCTTGAAGCCGCGGCCATCGACGACGAGCTTGGCCCCCTGCTCGACGCCGCGATCGATCAGGCCGTTGACGCGCGCATAGGCTTCCTTGGTGACCAGCGGACCCATGTCTGCCTTTTCATCGGTGTAAGGCCCGATACGCAGCGACTCGATCTTCGGCGTCAGCGCGTCGACCAGACGGTTTGCTGTTTCTTCACCGACCGGAACGGCAACGGAAATCGCCATGCAGCGTTCGCCGGCGGAGCCGTAACCGGCACCCATCAGCGCGTTGACGGCCTGATCCATGTCGGCGTCCGGCATGATGATCATGTGGTTCTTCGCGCCGCCGAAGCACTGGGCACGCTTGCCGTTCATTGCCGCCGTACCGTAGACATAACGTGCGATCGGCGTGGAACCAACGAAGGTCACAGCACCGATATCCGGATCCGTCAGGATCGCGTCGACGGCAGCCTTGTCACCGTTGACGACGTTCAGGATGCCTGCCGGAAGCCCGGCTTCGATCATCAGTTCGGCAAGACGCAGCGGAACGGACGGGTCGCGCTCCGAAGGCTTGAGGATGAACGCATTGCCGCAGGCGATCGCCGGCGCAAACATCCACATCGGGATCATCGCCGGGAAGTTGAACGGCGTAATGCCGGCACCGATGCCGACCGGCTGACGCATGGAATACATGTCGATCGCCGGGCCTGCGCCCTCGGTGAATTCCCCCTTCTGCAGATGCGGAATGCCGCAGACGAATTCGCAGACTTCGAGACCGCGGACGAGATCGCCCTTGGAATCTTCGACCGTCTTGCCGTGTTCGCTCGAAAGCAGAGCGGCGAGCTCGTCCATGTGCTTGTTGAGCAGTTCCACGAACCTGAAGAAGACGCGGGCGCGGCGCTGCGGATTGGTCGCTGCCCATTTCGGCTGCGCTTCCTTGGCATTGGCGACGGCCGCACGAATTTCCTCGACGCCCGCCAACGCAAGGGTCGCTTGGATTTCGCCGGTGGCCGGATTGAAGACGTTGCTGCTGCGGCCGCTTTTGCCCGCGACATGCTTGCCGCCAATGAAATGACCGATCTCACGCATGGATGTGCCTCCTCTTTTATTTCTTCAGATGGCGCACAATCGCACTTCAATTTGCACAAATCAATGAGTTCGGATAAGCAACCGCTGTGCAAAAATTAAAGTCAAAGGTGTGCTTTGGACTGGGATGATGTGCGTATGTTTCTCGCCGTCGCGCGCACCGGGCAGATTCTAGGCGCCTCGAAGCGACTGGGCGTAAACCACGCGACGCTCAGCCGCCGCATGACCACGCTCGAAGAGCGGCTGAAGAGCCGCCTTCTCATCCGGCGGACCAATGGCTGCGAACTGACGGCCGAGGGCGAGGTCTTTCTCCACGCCGCGGAACGCATGGAAACGGAGATGCTGCGGGCGCAGGCGGGTATTGGACGCCTGGACAGCACGATTGCCGGCACGGTCCGCATCGGCGCGCCCGACGGCTTCGGCGTTTCCTTTCTCGCGCCGCGTCTCGGCCAGCTTATCAAGCGGCATCCGGAGCTTCGCATCCAGCTGGTGCCGGTGCCCCGCTCGTTCTCGCTCTCGCAGCGCGAAGCCGATATCGCGATCACCTTGGAGCGGCCGGAACAGGGCCGTCTCGTTTCGTCGAAACTCACCGACTATACGCTCGGCCTTTACGCATCGCGCGGCTATCTTGCTACCAACGGCGAGCCCTTTGATGTCGACGGCCTGAAAACTCATCCCCGGATCGGCTATGTCGAGGATCTGATCTTCACACCCTCGCTCAATTTCTCCGGCGTGGTGATGCGCAGCTGGGATGCGTCCTTCGAGATATCGACGGCGATCGGGCAGACCGAAGCCGTGCGATCCGGCGCCGGTATCGGTATCCTGCATGACTATATCGCGCGGCAATATGACGAACTGGTTCGGATCTTGCCCGCTGTTTCCATCAAACGCGCCTACTGGACGACGTATCACGAGAGCGCCCGCGATCTGGTTCGCGTGCGCACCGTTGCGGACTTCCTGCAAGAACTGGTGAGCGTCGAGCGGCAGACATTTCTTTGATCAGCAGGCCCGCTTGGCAGGCTCTTCGTTTTCGTCCGGATTGGGATTGGGCGCCTCGTCCGGCAACCGGTCAGGTTCCGGTTCCTTGATCGGTGGTATCGGCTTCCAGCCCGGTAAGGGCATCGGCGGCTGATCGGGGATAGGTTCGTTGGGAACGGACATATCCTGCTCCTTCCGTCTTCTCTTTATATGTCGGGCGTTAGGGAATCCGCTGCCCGGATGGGCATGCTGTCGATGATGGCGAAGAGCTCAACGTTGCTCACCGGCTCGCTCACCTTGAGTTTGACGGTTCCATCCTTGCCTATCAAGACGGCCCCGAACTCGCCGCTCTCGGGGGCGTCGAGCTCCTTTCGGATCGTTTGTTCGTCCAAATTCTCGCCTGCACCGAAGACAGGCTTGATCGAACTGCCGGAGATCTTGAGAACGACCATATGCCGCTCCTCCAAGCCGGGGCGATCCGCGAGCAGCTGGTTTTCCTGACGGGCGGCGCGGCTGTTGTCCTTATAGACGAAGATCACCATGACACGGTTCCGCCACCGGAACTGCTCAAGGCTTTCGAGCGCCGCCTTGCCGCCTTCGGTCTCTTCCACCTTCGTTGCACCGTAAAGAAGCTCTTTCGACATTCTCATTCTCCCGTCCACCTTAGAACGAATGGAGGAAGAAGCCGGTTCCATGAATTCGGAAGCTTGGAAAAGCCAACGAAAAAGCCGGCCTGCTCGGCCGGCTTTTTCGGTCCCTTCACAATGCAATCTTACATGGGAATGAAGGCAGACACCGGAACCTGCAAGGCGGCGGCAATACGCTTCAGCTTCGCCGGATCGGCATCTTTGCCATTTTCAATGTCGATGATCTCACTTTCGACGAGGCCGCAAGTCTCCGCCAGATCATCGACGCTGTAGCCAACGGCTTCACGCGCCTTCCTGACCTCGGCAGCGACGTTGATTGCGGAAACGGTCGCTTTGGATTCATCCAGATTTTTAAGGGAAATGGACATTAAAGTCTCCTTCTTAAAAGCACCCTGATGTAACCCCCGGCACAAAATGGCACTCCGGCTCACATTTTGCAACGCAACATTACAGAAAGTTTACTAACGCTGCGGTCGCAGATAGGCGGCAGGGGTCAGAGGGCAAGTGTCGGTCAACGATAAGCCAGACGCTTGATACGATGAACTCGAGTTTGAGAAGAAATGGTACGGTTGGGGGGTCTCGAACCTCCGACCTCAGGTGCCACAAACCTGCGCTCTAACCAACTGAGCTACAACCGCACAAGTCGCGCCGGGCGCGACGGGGGTCACATACGAGGACTTGGAAATTAATTCAAGCCCTATCTGCCCCAATATACAAAAAGGCTGGATATACGGTCCAGCCTTTTGTTCGATCGTAGCCGGTGCTGATCAGGCCGCCTTGAACGAAGCCATGACCTTGTCGGCGGCTTCCTTGGCAGGCTTTGTGACCTTCTCGGCAACCTGCTTCGAGGTTTCCTGCATCGACTTCGCCTGCTCGACCGTCACCTCTGCCTGCTTGCGCAGGAAAGTCGTGTGGAGTTCGACAAGTTCTGCGACCGACTTCACGCCGAGCAGCGCTTCCATGTAGGAGAGCGAGTTTTCAGCGTTCGTGCGGAGCGCATCGATCGCCTTCAGGCCGATTTCGACGGTGCCGGCCTGCGCATTCTGAACGGTCGCTTCGAGAGTCTTGCTGGCGTCTTCGCCTGCAGCCTTCATTTTGGCATAGGCCTCGCGCGACTGCTCGGCGCCCTTTTCAGTGAAATCACGAAAGGATTCGGCGAATTTCGTCGGGTCGAAGGACGACATTGAAAAAACCTCGTTGGTCTTTATGGTAGCCATCTGCATTAAACTCCTTGGGTCCCGGAGATAGTTGCCCGGTAGTTTCGATAAATCTCATATAGAGGAGTTTATTGTGCATTGCAACATATTTGTGCGCCGCACAACGCATTAACCTTTTCACCCGAAAGCCAGGCGCCAAGCTGGACCGGTTTCCGGCGCGTCGTTATTAATAGAGCGTTAATTTAAAGAGGCCGAGGGACCGGTTCCGACATGCCCGCAGTCCAGTACCCGTTCATCGACATTGCCGTGCATCAGCGGGTGCGTGAACGCTTTGCGCGCGGCGAAGCGATCGCCCTTTTTTCGGCAGATCTTTCCCGCTTGCTTTGGGCGAACGGCGCCGGCGCGGAACTCTTCGGCCAGACGGCAGTCTACGACCTTCTTGATCAGGGCGTAAATCGCGCGGATATCACCTTCCGGCAGCTGGAGACGACGGCACGCCAGCTCTCCACGGTTGGCGACAGCAGGGACCTCATGATCCGGATCGCCAAGGGCTTCCAGCGTGTCCCCGCCAAGGCAACGTCCGAGCTGATCGGCCTTTCCTCCGGCGAACGAGCCATTCTCTTCTCGGTGCCTGTTTCATCACGGCCACTTCCTGCCGCGGAAGCCGCAGCGCAGATGCTTCAGGGGCTCGACGACCCCGATACTCATATGGCCGTTATCGGCGCGGAAGGCGAAGTCATTGCCTCTTCGCCCGGTTACGCATCGCTTGGCATCACCGGGCAGACGGCAAAGATGCTGACTCGCCTGGCAGGCGCCCATCCTGACCGGCTTGTTAAGCGGCCCGTCGCCACCGGCAAGGGCTACCTACCGGCTGCCATCGGCAAGCTCAGCGATGAACCGGCACTCAACCTACTGTTCGCCGTCGAAACCGTAATCGGCCATCTCGACCCGATCGAAACGCCGGCACAAGAGGAGGCGTTATCCACAGCCGCCGTTAACCATACCGCGAACCCGGGGAGCGAAAAATTCCACCAGGCGCTCGATGCGGTCGCGCGTATCGAGGATGTGGAAGAGACGCTGGAGGACGTGGCCGAAGACGAGGAAATCGGACCTGCCGCCGAAGCTGAAAACGAGCCGGTAGCCGATGGCACCGAACAGAACGAACTTATCTTTGCGGAACCGGAAAACGTGCTCACCGATGATGCTGGGCACGCGGCTATCGATCGCGCGGAACCGAAAACAGGAACGCAGCCTTTGGGCGTCGAGCGGGCTGAGCCTGCCGGAGAGAACCCAGGGTGCGAGATCGCGGAGCGGCCGGCTTCCAAGCCTTCCGGAACAGATGAGATTGCCGCCCCGCCGGCGGCTGAGGGCTTTACATTCAGGCCCAACAGCCGTGCCACGCGTTTCGTCTGGAAGATCAACGCTGACGGGCACTTCAGCGAAGTATCCGCCGAATTCGCCGCCGCGGTTGGTCCGCACGCGGCAAATATCATCGGCGTTGCCTTCAGCGACATTGCGGCGCTCTTCAATCTCGATCCCGAAGGCAAGATCACCGAGGCCCTCGAGCGCCGTGATACCTGGTCCGGCAAGACGATCCACTGGCCCGTCGAGGGAACGAGCCTGATCGTTCCTGTCGACCTCGCCGCGCTCCCGACCTATACGCGTGCCCGGGAATTCGACGGCTTTCGGGGTTTCGGCGTTGTGCGGCTTTCCGACGCGACCGAGGATCCGCTGGCGCTCGGCCTCGCGCTCGGTCCGGATACCCTGGACCACGATGTGGCCAGCCCTGATCAATTGCCGGAAGCGGCTGCGGAACAAGTTGCCCCGACGACATCGGAGGCACAACCTGCGTCCGATGCTCCGGAAGCCACCCCGGAGCCGCAGAAGGCGGCTGAACCCGCGCCTGTTGAAGAGCCGCCGGTCCTGCGAATAGTAGAGACGCCGAGCCGCCGGCTGACGGATAAGATCGTTCAGATCCATGGCGCAGGCCCGAGCCTGAGCGTCGCCGAACAGGCAAACTTCCGCGAGATCGCAAAGCGCCTCGAAGCCTTCGGCGTTCGCAACGAGGAGGCGCCGGCTCAGGACGAACCGGAAGAGCCTGCAGGCGAAGCTGCGCCGGAGGAGGCAATCTTCGAAAGCGCCAGCGCGGCGAGCGACGAACCTGCCGGAGCCCCAAAAGCGGCGGACCAGCACACCGACTCGTCCGAGCAGAATGACGACGACGCCACCGAAGGCCTGCACGAGACCTTCAGCCCTATGCAGGTGCTGAGCAGCGCCATTCCGCCGCGTGTGAAGATGACGAGTGGGCTATCGGCCGACACGGTCGATCAGTTGCCGCTTGCCGTGCTGATCCACGCCGGCGATGCGCTGCTCCATGCCAATCCCGAATTCATGCGCCTCACCGGCTATGCTTCGCTCGCCGAGTTGAGCGACGTCGGCGGGATCGACGCGCTGCTTCAGCGCCGCGACCTGGAAGGGCGCCCGGGCACGATGATGCTTGTTACCGCCGACGATACTCTCGTGCCGGTAACCGCCCGGCTGCAATCGATCCGCTGGGAAGAATCCAGCGCGCTGATGCTCGCGCTGATGCCGGTTGAAGCAAGCGACGCGACGCCGATGCGGAGCGTAGAAGTGCCCGCGGAAACCCGCTCAGAGAACCGGATGGTCGAGAAGGTTGCCAAGTTGCAGATCGAAGTGGAGGAGCTTCGCTCGATCCTGGAAACGGCGACCGACGGGGTCGTCGTCATCGGTGCAGAGGGCGACATTCGCTCGATGAACCGCTCGGCAAGCGCGCTTTTCAACTTTGATGAAGAAGAAACACGCGGCAAGCCCTTCGTGATGCTCTTTGCGCATGAGAGCCAGAAGGCGGTGCTCGACTATCTGCACGGCCTCTCCGGCCACGGCGTCGCGAGCGTTCTGAACGACGGGCGGGAAGTGATCGGCCGCGAGGCGTCCGGCGGATTCGTGCCGCTCTTCATGACCATGGGCCGGCTCACCTCATCCAATGGCTATTGCGCCGTGATCCGCGACATCACCCAGTGGAAGCGGACCGAAGAAGAGCTTCGCAGTGCCAAAGGTGCCGCTGAAACGGCGAACGCCCATAAGACGGATTTCCTGGCGCGCATCAGCCATGAAATCCGTACGCCGCTCAATGCCATCATCGGCTTCTCGGACATGATGGCGAGCGAGCGCTTCGGACCAATCGGGCATCCGCGCTACATCGAATACGCCAATGACATCGGCCGCTCGGGCCGCCATGTCCTCGATATCGTCAACGATCTTCTCGATATCTCAAAGATCGAGGCGGGCGAGATGGACCTTGATTTCGCGGCCGTCGGTCTCAACGACGCCATTTCCGAAGCCGTGGCGCTGGTGCAACCGCAGGCGAACGGTCAGCGCGTCATTATCCGCACGGCGCTATCGCAGTCGGTTCCGAACGTCGTTGCCGATCTCCGCTCCATCAAGCAGATCGCGCTCAACATCCTGTCCAACGCAATCCGCTTTACGCCGCCGGGCGGCCAGATCGTTGTCTCGACGTCATATGAACCAAACGGAAGCGTCGTGCTGCGTGTCCGCGACACCGGCATCGGCATGACGCGTAGCGAACTCGACCAGGCAATGAAGCCGTTCCGGCAAGTTTCTGCCCATGCGCGCCATCGAGGCGACGGTACGGGTCTCGGCCTGCCGCTGACCAAGGCGATGGTCGATGCGAACCGGGCGACTTTCTCGATCAATTCGGCGCCCAACGAAGGCACGCTGGTGGAAATCACATTCCCGTCTCAGCGGGTGTTGGCAGGCTGAAACAAAAAAGGCAGCCGAAGAGGCTGCCTGAAATTTGGTGCTGTTCAACAAAGAGCTTAGTCGTACAACGTCATGTTTCGGGGGCCCGAAGGCGCCAAGCTGCATCGTTCATGCGCAGCCCCAAGTTGGTTTCACCTTTGACAAACCTTTCTTAACAAAAGGTATCCGAGCCAGCTTATCTCTCGCAGGTGAAAGCTTGCAGTTTCCGCCGCATTTTACGGAAACCTACACCCGCAGTTCTTCAATCCCGACAAAAAGGTCGAGGGCCTCGGGATTGGCCAGCGCCTCCTTGTTTTTCACCGGCCGGCCATGCACGACTTCGCGGACCGCGAGTTCGACGATCTTGCCGGATTTCGTGCGCGGAATATCGCGAACGGCGATGACCTTTGCCGGGACATGGCGGGGCGAAGCGCCGGTGCGAATGCGGGTCTTGATGGCTTTGACGAGGTCGTCCGTCAATGTGACTCCCGGCGAGAGACGAACGAAGAGCACCACGCGCACGTCATCATCCCACTCCTGGCCGATGCACAGCGCCTCGGCCACCTCTTCCATCTGCTCGACCTGATTGTAGATCTCGGCAGTACCGATACGCACCCCGCCGGGATTGAGCGTCGCGTCGGAACGGCCATGGATGACGAGGCCGCCATGCTCTGTCCATTCGGCGAAATCGCCGTGGCACCAGATATTGTCGAAGCGCTCGAAATAGGCGGCCTTGTATTTCGTACCGTCGGGATCGTTCCAGAAGCCGACCGGCATCGACGGGAAGGCCTTGGTGCAGACCAGTTCGCCCTTCTGCTGGCGGACCGGGTTGCCTTCGTCATCCCATACGTCGACGGCAAGGCCGAGGCCCGCGCCCTGGATTTCGCCGCGCCAGACCGGCTGCAGCGGATTGCCGAGTACAAAACAGGAGACGATGTCGGTGCCGCCCGAGATGGAGGCAAGCTGGATATCTTCCTTGATGCCCTCATAGACGAAGGTGAAGCCTTCAGGCGAAAGCGGCGAGCCGGTCGACATCATGAGACGCAGGCTCGAAAGATCGTGCGTGGTGCGCGGCGTCAAACCGCTCTTTCGCACCGCGTCGATATACTTGGCGGAGGTACCGAAGACCGCGAACTTTTCCGCTTGCGCATAGTCGAACAATACATTGCCATCAGGCGCGAAGGGCGAGCCGTCGAACAAACAGAGCGTCGCGCCGGCGGCAAGTCCGCTCACCAGCCAGTTCCACATCATCCAGCCGCATGTCGTGAAATAGAAGAGCTTTTCGCCGGGCTTGATGCCGCAATGCAGGCGCTGCTCCTTCAAATGCTGCAGCAGGGTGCCGCCAGCGGAATGAACGATGCATTTCGGCACACCCGTCGTGCCGGACGAGAAGAGAATGTAGAGCGGATGTGCAAAGGGCAGTTGGACGAACTCGACGGCCTTCGGCTGGTATGGCTCGATGAATTGTTCGAGCGTCTTTGCCTTCGGCGCATCGCTCGCGACTGCGTCGGCATCGCCGGCATAATGGACGATGACTGCCGGAGCGCCGAGGCTCTTAGCAACCGCACTGACCTTCGTCCTGACATCCTGCAGCTTGCCGCCATACCAATAGGCGTCGCAGGCAATAAAGAGTTTCGGGCCGATCTGTCCGAAACGATCGAGCACGCCCTGTTCGCCGAAATCGGGCGAGCAGGACGACCATATGGCACCGATCGAGGCGGCCGCCAGCATGCAGGCAACGGTCTCCGGCATGTTCGGCATCATCGCAGCGATGCGGTCCCCCTCCCCGATGCCGAGCGCGCGATAGGCCTGCTGCAGCCGTGAGACCAGCGCACGCAGCCGATCCCAAGACCAGCGGTCTTCTACCTTGTCCTCGCCGCGAAAGACGATGGCATCCGCCTCCCCCTCGCTCGACAGCAGATTTTCCGCGAAGTTCAATCTCGCATCGGGAAAGAAGCGGGCCTTGAGCATGAGATCGCCGTCGGTAAGCGTTCGCGCGCCTCGCTCCCCCTTCACCTCACAGAACGTCCAGATCGAGGTCCAGAATTTTTCCCGCTCGGCAATCGACCAGGCGTGAAGCTGCGAATAGGTTTCGAGGTTCAGGCCGAACTCGGCGTTGCAGCGCTGCATGAACGCGTACATCGGGCTTGCTTCGATCGATCCCCTCGAAGGTACCCAAAGCGGCACGGTATCGCTCATTCAATCTCCTCCCTCTTTCCCGCTATATACCATGCTGCATTGCATTATAAAGTGTGCATTGCATTGAGCGCCTCGTCGGGGGATTTGCATAGATCCGTCATTTCATATATCCGGCCAAATCTGCACTTAACGGGTAAGCAGCTCAAAAATACTGGCGAAACTTATGGGTACGTCAAGACAACCAAAATGGCGGCGAAAGATGGTACCCCTGTCCCGCTGGCTGCCGGGCGTTGCCCGTATCGCAACGAGCCTCGTGCTGATTGCTGCACTCATTTTCGTGGCGCTGCGCGTTGCCGCGCCTTACCTGGTTTCGACCGGGCTGGTGCGCACCGGCATTGAGAACCAGCTGTCGAAATGGACCGGGTACCATGCCGAAATCAAGGGCACGCCGGTTCTGGAATTCTGGCCGACGCCGCGCATAACGCTGAACGAGATCACCATCCGCCAGCCTGAGGGCCGCGGGGATAAGCTGCTCGGCACAATCGACAGCCTTTCAGCCGACTTCAGCCTTATCGACGCCATCCGAGGCAGCGCCAGCTTTCACGAATTTCACCTCCTACGCCCCAATCTTTCTCTCACTCGCGATCAACAGGGTCTGATCGACTGGACCTATGCGGGGCAGCTGGCGAAGGCGATTGCCAGAGCGCGGCAGGAAGGTGGTGCGGAAGTCCTCGACGAAAAGCATGACGCGCCGATAGGCACCATCACTGTCGAGGACGGTACGTTCAACGTCGCAGATCTTGCGAGCGGCAAGACCTACCATTTCGAGGACGTGAGCGCGGATGTCAGCTGGCCACGGCTTTCAAGCCCGATGACAGCGGTGCTGATCGCCAGGACGGGCGGCGAGGATTTGAAACTCGACTTCTCTTCCAGAAGCCCGCTGCTGGTCTTTGATGGCAAGGTTGCCGACATCAAGACTTCGCTCAACTCCAGCCTCATGACGGCGGAGTTCACCGGCCTTGGCAGCATAGCAAGTCTCGCCGGCGTATCCGGCAACATGGCGGTCAACGTTCCTGATGTGCCGGCGCTATTGACCTGGTCAGGCAAGTCCATCCCGGGGGTCGAGACCCTGAGATCGTTCTCGATCCAGGGTGACATCTTTTCGACCGGCAATGCCCTGCGTTTCAACAATGTCGCGCTTGGGCTCAACGGCGCAAACGCAACCGGCGTACTGGATGTTTCGCTACGGCCAAACCAGCGGTCAAGACTTGGCGGCACGTTGGCGTTCGATAGCGTAAATCTGCAGCCTTTCTTCGACGCGTTCGCCCTGCGCCTGGCCGCCGGTGAGGCTGGAGCGCCGGAAGACGGCGGTTCATTGCAGAACCTCGATGTCGACCTCAGGTTTTCCACCAAGGAAATGCAGCTTCCGCCTTTCCGGCTTGCCGATGTCGGCGCGAGCATCATCGTGTCCAGCAACGAAGCCAAATTCGATATTGGCGACAGCCAGTTCGAAGGCGGCGAGATGACGGCGCATCTGGAAGCGATGCGAGGCGACTTCGACGGCGGCGGCAAGCTGCAGATCTCCATCCGCGGCGCAGATTTCGCAGGGCTGATCGAGCGACTGCAATTGAAGGGCTCCTGGCCGCTTGCGACCGGGTCGCTCGACATTTCCTTGAAAACCGGCAAGCCGATCTGGACGGCGCGCGCCGCCGACGTGTCCGGGCAGTTGGCTTTCCATACCAACGCCGGGTCAATCCGTGGTCTCGATGTGGCAGCTATGCGGGGCCGGGCCACCCAGCAGCAGTTCTTTCCGCTCAGCGCCGTTTCCGGCGAGAATTTCAACTTCAACCAACTCGATATGACGGCAACCTTTGCAGGCGGATCAGCGGAGCTACGCGGCGTGAACATTCAAGGCCCCGACGAGACGCTGACGCTTTCGGGCATCATTCCATATGAATCCGATGGGCTGGCGCTGTCCGGCTCGCTACAGGCGACGGATGACACCAGAGCGGCGGAGTTTCCGCTTTTGCCGTTCTTCGTCGGAGGCTCGTGGCTGAACCCGGTGATTTCGCCGGTGCCGGTGATCAATCAGCAGGCGACCGGCAACTCCCCTTGATTCAGGCTGCGGCGGCGGCCGCGCGCTCGTCGCGCTCCCGCTGCACCTCGCGCCGCTTGGTGATGATCGAGGCGCCAATCACGCCAAACGCCACGAGGGCCATCAAGATCGTGCAAACCGCGTTGATTTCCGGCGTCACGCCGAGACGCACCTGACTATAGATCTTCATTGGCAAAGTGGTGGCACCGGGTCCCGACGTGAAGCTCGATGTGACGAGGTCGTCGATTGAAAGGATGAAGGCGAGAAGCCAACCCGAGAAGACAGCCGGTGCGATGATCGGGAGGGTGATCTCGAAGAAAGTACGGATGGGCGGGGCGCCGAGATCCATCGCCGCCTCCTCGATCGAACGGTCGAAGCTCAGCAGCCGCGACTGCACGACGACCGCAACGAAACTCATGGTGAACGTCGTATGCGCCAGCGTGATCGTCCAGAACCCGCGATCGAGACCGATCGCGACGAAGAGCAGGAGCATGGAGAGCCCGGTGATCACCTCGGGCATGACGAGAGGCGCGTAAACCATGCCGGAGAACAGGATGCGGCCGCGAAAGCGCGTGTAACGCACGAGCGCGATGGCTGCGAGCGTACCCAGAATCGTAGCGAGCGTCGCGGAAAGCACGCCGACCCGCACCGTCACCCAGGCGGCATCGAGCAAAGCCTGATTATACAGCAACTGGGTATACCATTTTGTCGAGAAGCCGCCCCAGACCGTGACAAGCTTTGATTCGTTGAACGAAAAGATCACGAGCAACACGATCGGCAGATAGAGGAAGGCGAAGCCGAGCGTAACCGAGACGATATTGAAGCGCGTCCATTTCAACATGGCTTACCTCCCCTGCTCGTCTGCTTTGGCCTGCGCATTCTGGAAGAACACGATGGGGATCACGAGGATCATAAGCAGGATCGTCGCGACGGCCGAAGAGACCGGCCAATCGCGGTTCGAATTGAACTCGTTCCAGAGCGTCTTGCCGATCATCAGCGTTTCGGATCCGCCGAGCAGGTCGGGGATGACGAATTCACCAACGGCCGGAATGAAGACGAGCATGCAGCCGGCAATAACTCCGGGAAGCGAAAGCGGAAATGTCACGCGCCAGAAGGCGGTGATCGGCGGGCAGCCGAGATCCTGTGCTGCCTCGATCAAGGTGCCATCCATTTTCTCAAGCGAGGAATAGAGCGGTAGCACCATGAACGGCAGGTAGGAGTAGACGATGCCGATATAGACCGCGATGTTGGTGTTCAGGATGATGAGCGGGCTATGGATGATGCCGGTGGCCAGCAGGAGCTGATTGAGCAGACCTTCAGGCTTGAGGATCGCGATCCAGGCATAGACGCGGATCAGAAAGCTCGTCCAGAACGGCAGGATGACCAGCATGAGAAGGGTCGGACGGATGCTGCGCGGCGCCTGCGCCATGCCATAGGCGATCGGGTAAGCGATGATCAGCGTCAGGAATGTCGAGATCGCGGCAATCACGACGCTCGATACGTAGGCGTTGAAATACAGCGGATCATCGATCAGGAAGCCGTAGTTTTCGAATGAAAACTCCGACACGTTGTCCCAGAAACCAGACCAGCCATCACTGAATGAAAAGACGGGGGTGTAGGGCGGCATGGCGATCGCCGTCGCCGACATCGAGATGCGGAACACGATGAAGAACGGCGCAAGGAAGAAGAGCAGCAGCCAGGCATAGGGAACGATGATCACTAGGCGGCTGTAAACGGCAGAACCGAGCTTGCCCATCGATCAATCCCTCAAAAGCACGCCGGCGTCTTCGGCGAAGGAGATCCAGACTTCCTGATCGTAGGTGAAAGGATCATCCACCGCGCGCTGGGCATTGAGCGAGGAAGCCTTCACGATCTCGCCATTCTTCAGCTTGATGTGGAAAACCGTCATGTCGCCGAGATAGCCGATATCCCACAGTTCGCCGGAGGCCGTATTGACCGAAGGGTTCGGCGGCGGATGACGGAGCACCTTGAGTTTTTCGGGACGGATCGCAAAGCCGGCGCTGCTGCCCTTGGCGGGCATGTCCGAAGCGGCCACCTTGATGGTAAAGCCGGCATCGACGGCGAGCTCGACATTCGTGCCATCGGCCGAGACAACCTTGCCGTCGAAGATATTCACGTCGCCGATGAAGTCGGCCACGAAACGGGAGTTCGGCGCCTCGTAGATCTCGGCAGGCGTTGCAACCTGGATGACCTTGCCGTGGCTCATGACGGCAATACGGTCCGCCATGGTCATTGCCTCTTCCTGATCGTGCGTCACCACGACGAAGGTCAGGCCGAGGTTCTGCTGCAGGTCCATGAGTTCGAACTGTGTTTCCTCACGCAGCTTCTTGTCGAGGGCGCCTAGCGGTTCGTCGAGCAGCAAAACCTTCGGGCGTTTGGCAAGCGAGCGGGCGAGCGCCACGCGCTGCCGTTGACCGCCGGAAAGCTGGTTCGGCCTTCGGGAGGCAAACTGTTCCAGCTTCACCATCTTCAGCATCTGCGCAACGCGCGCGGCAATCTCGTCCTTCGTCATGCCATCCTGGCGGAGGCCGAAGGCGACATTCTTCTCGACCGTCATATGGGGGAACAGCGCATAGGACTGGAACATCATGTTGACCGGCCGCTTGTAAGGCGGCGTTCCGGCCAAGTCCGTGCCGTCGAGGATCACCTCGCCGGAGGTCGGCTGCTCGAAGCCCGCCAGCATGCGCAGCAGCGTTGACTTGCCGCAGCCCGACGCGCCGAGGAGAGCGAAGAACTCACGGTGATAGATATTCAGCGAAAGGTCATCCACCGCGGTAAAATCGCCGAACTTCTTCGTTACGTTCTTGAAAGCAATAAAGGGCTTGGAAGCCGGATCGGCCCAAGGGGCGAAGGTGCGGCGAATATTGCCAAGTGACTTCATCTGGTTCCCCGAAGCATGATTTAAGTACCGGCCTTCCCTCACGGCCGGAGACCTCAAGAAAAGGCCCGGGCGTTACCGTCCGGGCCTGATTGCCTTTATTGGCCAGTAATGACCGTCGTCCACAGTCGTGTCACGACGCGCTGGGCCTTCGGATCGAGCGGCGGGACGGTGAAAAGCTTCGCCATGACTTCCGGCGGCGGATAGATCGCCGTATCGTCGATCACCTCCTTGTCGAGAAGCGGCTGCGACGCCTTGTTGCCGTTGGCGTAGAAGACGTAGTTGGATGCCTTGGCGGCGACTTCCGGTCGCATCATGTAGTTGATGAATTCATGCGCCTCTTCGACATGCGGAGCGTCCTTCGGGATACCAAAGACGTCGAAGAAGATTTGCGCGCCTTGGGTCGGGACGGAGTAGTCAAGCGTCACACCGTTCTTTGCTTCGGCAGCGCGGTCGCGTGCCTGGAAGACGTCGCCGGAATAGCCGAGCGCTATGCAGATATCGCCGTTGGCGAGCGCGTTGATATATTCCGACGAGTGGAATTTGCGGACATAGGGGCGGACGGCCATCAGTACGTCTTGCGCCTTCTTCAGGTCAGCCGAATCGGTACTGTTCGGATTCAAGCCGAGATAGGCGAGGACGGAGGGGACGACATCCGTCGGCGAATCCAGCATGTAGACGCCGCAATCCTTGAGTTTGGCAGCCTTGGCGGGATCGAAAAGCGCATCCCAGCCCGGCTTCTCGTCGGTGCCGAGGGCAGCCTTCACCTTGTCGACATTGTAGCCGATGCCGGTGGTGCCCCACATATAGTCGACGCTGTACTCATTGCCGGGATCGAAGGTGGCGACACCCTTCATCACGACGTCCCACATGTTCTTGAGATTCGGCAACTTCGACTTGTCGAGCTTCTGGTAGACACCGGCAGCGATCTGCCGCTGCATGAAGGAGACCGTCGGAACGACCACGTCGTAACCCGTGCCGCCCGCAAGCAGCTTGGCCTCAAGCGTCTCGTTGGAATCGAAGGTGTCGTAGACGACCTTGATGCCGGTTTCCTTGGTGAAATCGTCAAGAATGGAACTGTCGATATAGTCCGACCAGTTGTACACGTTGACGACGCGTTCCTGCGCAAAGGCCGGCGCCGCAATGACGGCGGATGCGACGGCTGCGGCTGCAAGCTTAGCGATTGTTGACCTCATGATCTCTCCTATCCGTTTCTTATTATAGGCACCGCGCCCGCGGATACCTTTTCCTCTGGATTTTTGCGTAGACTAGAAAGGATTTTACGAGGCGACAAGAGCAAAATACTGCCTAGTCTCAATGATTTCGCCGGCTACTGAAAATCGAAAGCACTAAACCCCGCTACCATTTCATCTAGCCCGAGCGGGCGAGTGACGGGTGGCTCGGCGCGCGCCAGACAGCCCCTCCGTTCACAGAGGCGACAGGCAGGCCCGATTGCAACCGTATGTGGCACGGCCGGGAGCGCCTGGCCATAGACAGTGCCGTCCCTGAACGCCAGGTCGCAACCGAGCAGAAGCGCGGTACGCCGAGGCCGTTCGCCGAAAGGTGCGTTCGGCCCCTCAAGAGTCCGGGATATGGTGAGGTATGCGGAGCCGTCCGGCATCTCCGCGGCTTCGGCCAGAATCTGCGCCGGCTGGAGAAAGGCGGAATGGATGTTGAGCTTCGGGCAGCCGCCGCCGAAACGCGCATGCGGAAAGCCGGCCGCACCGGCCCGCCGCAGCCGATGGCCCGCGGCATCGATTTCCATGAGAAAGAAGGGAATGCCGGCATTGGCCGGCTGCTGCAGCATCGTCAGCCGCGTCGCGACTTGCCCGAATGAACAGCCGAAACGTGCGCAGAGAACGTCGAGGTCGTAGCGCGACGCTTTCGCCGCGGAAAGAATAGCGCCGTAAGGCATCATCAGGGCAAGCGCGGCATAGCGCGCAAGCTCGAAGCGTGCGATGCGCTTGGCCTCTGGCGTTGACAGGCCGAGCGTTTCCAGTTCTCGCGAAATTGCGTCACCAAGCGCAAGTGTCGCGGCCTCGACGGCGATCTCCTGAAGCTGATCGCAAGCGGCAAGACGCTCCGATATGAAGAGCCGCATCGAATGCCGGTCAAAGCGGCGGCGCAAATCAGGCATCACATGCACCGGCAGGATGCGAACGCTGATGCCGCGCTCCTTCTGCAGCCAGTCCTTGAGTACCTGGGACAGCTCACCGGCCGACAGGGCAGTGCGGAAAGCCTCCGCCGCATCCTCAAGCGTGCCGAAGTAAGCGGAGCGGCGCTCCAAAACATCTCGCACCTCATCTGACGGCAGGCGCGCGCCTGCCGCCGGAGCCTGACCCTCTCCCGCCATCAGGACCGTCAGGTCCGAAAGACGCGAGGCCTGCTCGCGGTAGGCGCGATAGAGCTTGACGATCCCGCTTGCCGCGTTCGGCGCGGCATCGGCCAGTTCGACGAGTTCGTGATCGCCGGGAAGTTCGCCCGAAAGCAGAGGATCGGCGAACACTTCGCGCAACTGAGCGAGATTGGCTCCCGACTCGGCCTGCAGCTCCTCCAGATCGACCTTGTAGACCGATGCCAGCTTCAACAGCAGCTGGACCGTCAAGGGCCGCTGATTGCGCTCGATCAGGTTGAGATAGGACGGCGAAATCCCGAGCGCATCGGCCATCGCCGTCTGCGTGACGGCCAGCCCATTGCGTATCCGGCGGACCTTCGGCCCGGCAAATATCTTCCGCTCGACCACTCGGCGCCTCTCCGTCGACAGGAATTTACAAATATTTACAAATTTACAGAGCGAGCCTGTAAGATCCAAGCCAATCTAACCTCATTTATCTGCTGAAAATCAAGCTTCCTCTGGCTATTCGACGCCATTTTGTAAATTCTGTCACATGACACCATCAGGTTCTTCATCCAGAAGGAGGAAATCGTGACTGAATTTGACAAGCTGATCCGCAACGCCCCATCTGGCCGTTTCGACGGCATCGAGCGGCCCTACTCGCCCGAGGACGTGAAGAGGCTGCGGGGGTCAGTCGAACTGCGCTATTCGCTTGCCGAAATCGGGGCAAACCGCCTGTGGCAGCTCCTGCATGAGGACGAGTTCGTCAATGCGCTCGGTGCGCTTTCGGGCAATCAGGCGATGCAGATGGTGCGTGCCGGCCTGAAGGCGATCTACCTGTCCGGCTGGCAGGTCGCGGCCGACGCGAACACTGCTTCGGCGATGTATCCCGACCAGTCGCTCTATCCTGCCAATGCAGGACCGGAACTCGCCAAGCGGATCAACCGGACGCTCCAGCGCGCCGACCAGATCGAGACGTCGGAAGAGCGCGGGCTTTCTGTCGAGACATGGTTCGCGCCGATCGTTGCCGATGCTGAAGCCGGCTTCGGTGGACCGCTCAATGCTTTCGAGATCATGAAAGCCTATGTCGAGGCTGGCGCCGCCGGTGTCCATTTCGAGGATCAGCTGGCGTCGGAAAAGAAGTGCGGTCATCTCGGCGGCAAGGTTCTCATTCCGACCGCAGCACATATCCGCAACCTCAACGCTGCGCGGCTTGCGGCGGACGTCATGGGTGTTCCGACTCTCGTCATCGCCCGCACCGATGCGGAGGCCGCCAAGCTGCTGACCTCGGACATCGACGAGCGCGACCGTCCCTTCGTCGACCACGATGCTGGCCGCACCGTCGAAGGCTTTTACCAGGTCAGGAACGGGCTGGAACCCTGCATTGCCCGAGCTGTGGCCTATGCCCCCTATTGCGATCTCATCTGGTGCGAGACCTCCAAACCGGATCTGGAGCAGGCGCGGCGCTTTGCAGAAGGCGTGCACAATGCCTATCCCGGCAAGCTTCTTGCCTATAAC
>NZ_JBNDHT010000132.1:0-20180 GCF_056755115.1 Rhizobium sp. SVR5-2C
GGCGGTGTTCGTGATAACCGCGATATCCGTGGTAGTAGCCGCGGCGAACGTGTTCATGGTGAGCGTAGCGGTCACGCTGATCGCGACTAACGTAGCCCTGATGTGGCCGCCGGTGATGGTCGTCGCGGACCTGAACCACACCGACATTTTCAACGATTGCAGGACGAATAGACGGCAATGGAGCGGCAGAGACAGACGTCAGAGAAGTGGCGCCGAGGCAAATCGCGACGATCCCGGTGCAAAATGCTTTCACTACATTCATTTTTATTTCCTTCACTATTATCGGGGCGGGACGATGGACCGGGCCCGATTAACGCAAGGTGAACACGCTTGGGCACGCGATAGCACCCGGCGGAAGTCGGGGATAAAATTCATGGTCGTGTCCTTGGGAGTGTTCCGGACAGAGACGCGTCCGGTGGATATTCACGGGCTGTTATCCCTACCGGTTCATTGCGATGGCTCCAATCTGCGTGTGCCGATCTACCTTGTCGCGCCGCACATCCTCCCTGCGGCAAAAGGAGACCCGGTAGCACCCCGGACTTTCTGCCGGGTCTCCGCGACGCCGGAGCCGCGAAGCGCCGTGTAGAAGTTTGAACGGTTCATTTTTTGGGTGTTTGAAAGAGAAGCCCGCCTCATGGAGTGGCCTTTGGGGGCACGCTGCTGAATCGTCTGACAAAAAGCATAGGTCCGCTACCGTCAGCCTTAGGTCGGATGCATGATCCGACTGAAGCCCAATCTCGGAACACGGCGCAATCTCCACCTGTTAATCCGTCAGCTTCGACAACCGAACAATGTCGCAGCGATGAGGAAAACCAAGGAGATACATATGAACATCGTAAAACAAGCGGCGCTCGCAGCAGCTCTTCTCGCTGGGACGACGTTGTCTGCCTACGCCCAATCCAGCAGCACCGTTGGAACGGGCGGCACAAGTGCTGGGGGTGGCACTTCGAGCAGCACCATCGGCACCGGTGGAAGCTCCGCGGGCGGCACGAATTGTGCGCCTGGAACTAATTGCGGCTCCGGCTCTGCTTCCACACTCGGCACAGGCGGATCGTCTGCCGGCGGCGGCACCTCGAGCAGTTCAGTCGGCACGGGCGGGTCGGCGGCGGGGTCCGGTAGTGGCTCGGGTTCAGCCTCGACGCTAGGCACCGGCGGAACGTCAGCTGGCGATGGTCAGTCGAGCAGCTCTGTCGGGACCGGTGGTTCCGCTGCGGGTTCGGGCAGCGGCTTCTCCACGCTTGGTACCGGTGGAACCTCTGCCGGCAATGGTCAGTCGAGTAGTTCGGTTGGAACAGGCGGCAGTGCAGCCGGGGCCGCTCAAGACGGCGTCAGCAACAAAAAGTGTCCTCCGGGACAATCCAAGAAGAGCGGCGGCAAGTGCTGAGGCCACTCACCGGCGCTCGGGGGCGTGTCCGGCGCCCCTAAGCGCCTTTCATAAGGAGCAAAGGCCATGACCCCGATATCATCGATTCTTATAACGACTTTCGCTCTCCCGCCGATCATGGCTGTCTGTATTGCTGGTGCAGCACTGTCAGCCGAAACGATCAAGCTAGACGATGGCACTACCTGCACAGTCATTGAGAGCACGAACTCCGGCGGAAGCGACACTTCATCGTCAGTGACCGCCGGCGGTGGGACCGTCTCGTCATCCACGACGATAGACGGCAAGAGTACCACTTTGCAGTCCGGTGGCGGCTCCGCCTCGTCTAGTGCAGGTTCGTCCGTCACCACTGGAACCGCGGGCAGCCAGGCATTCTCGACTGCGAGCGTGACCCGGCCGGATGGCACTGTCATCACGCGCCGATCGGACGGTACGTGCGATATCATCAAACCAAAAAAGTGAGGAGCCGATAATGAGAGCGAAAATCACACTCGCATCCATTGCGCTCATTGCGTCCATCGGCTGTACGTCTGCGATGGCGCAAGCCTGCAATGCAACGGGCACGGTTGGTTCCGGAGGTAGCGCCGCCGCCGGCGGCACTTCCGCGAGTACGCTTGGAACCGCAGGAGCCTGCGCGACCGACGACGGTACCACCTCCTCCATTGGCTCAGGTGGAAGCGGGGCGACCGTCGATGGCAAAGCTCAAAGCCGAACGAAAGTAAACGAAAATCCGAACCAGCTTAAAGCTCAGTCCAAGGCTCAGGCGATGGATCAGGGAACATTCAGTAAGTCCCAAACGAAAACCCGCGTCAAGGGCGATGAATTGGAAAGCAACACCCGGTCGATGTCGCATGTACCCGGTGAAAAGCCCGTAAGGAGCACGACCCAGAACAAAATACTACTGCCCCAGCAGTGAGGCAAACGCCTCGGCCCTTTTGGGGGCCGAGGCTCGCCGGATCGCCCACTATCGCGAGAACCTCCTTGGACGAGTCCTTCATTAGAGTGCGGAAATTTTTCTATTGCAGTAGAAGTCGCACAACAAGGTTCGTTTTATTTTCAGTATTGCCGCTGAGATTGTGTTGTGAAGATTGCATTCTCTGAGCCCGATATTGCGATGGCCCTCGGCAACAATCATTCTCATCCCACTTCGGACAACGCGGAAGAGCAGCCTCAGTTGGCCTCCTTAAATAGGAAACGCCATTTGCAGCTGCCTGTTCTGCATGGCGAACACCGCGCCAATTTTCAAGGGTACTTCTACGACCAACAGGAGCGCCGGCCGAGCGAGCGATCGCCATAGCGGGCCCAGTAATCATGTCTCCCGCGTCACGTTGCCATTCGCAGCATGACGGACGCGCCGCACGGCTGCGACCATGCATTACATAGCGCTCTTCAGCGTCTGCGAACGCTATCGAGGCCTCGATTTCGCGCCAGCCTGCTTCTACCGTACGCAGGATGATTTCGTTTGTCATTTGATCGAAGATGCGCTGAGAGTCTCCAATGCGCTGAACATCGTCCACGTCATAGTGGCGTTCTCATGCTGTTTAGACCCTTCGGATTGTGGAGTCAGTGAACCGGAGCGGGCGTTCCACCGGAAGTTGTTGAATCGCAAAGCGAAGATGACGTGGTGCTGCTGTTTCCTTCGTGGGAGGCTCGTCGAGCATATGGCTTGACTTCCTCGCCCCGGAGCCCAAATGCGGAACATTACGGGCGCGGGCTGGTTTTAGATAATCCTCACTATAGCCATCAACTCGGCGACGCTCATCCTTTCCCGAATTATGAGCAGCTTAACGACAGGTGATGTCATGGAGCAGCGGACCAGAATGAGCAAAGAGGCGCTTCAAGCGTCCATCGAGCGCCTTGCACCGTTCCACCACGCCATCGACTTGCCTTACGGGTTGAGCACCTTCGTACCGACTGCTTCTCGTCAAGATCGAGAACGGACGCGAATGCAAACGCTTCTTGATCATGCATGGGCAAGCACCTTGGAAGCGTGCGGAGGGACATTGGAGGGCAAACGTGTGCTCGACATAGCCTGCAACTGCGGCGGATTTGCTGTGCAGGCAGCAAGAGCAGGAGCTGACCATGTCCTCGGGATTGACACTGAACCTCACTACATCGAACAGGCGAACTTTGTAAAAGACGCCTTATCTCTGGATAACCTAAGGTTTGAACGACTCGATCTCATGGAGCTCGATTCGGAACAACACGGCACGTTCGATCTCGTTTTATGTTTTGGCATTCTCTACCACCTGGAAAATCCGGTGCTGGCCGTAAAGCGCATTTCGGCTGTCACCCGAAAAGTCATCGTGGTCGACACTTCGCTCATGAAGGTTCCGATCATCAATCGCGTTCTGGATCGCTGGCCTTTGTGGCATATGCGCCGGGTGTCTAATCCGGGTCCCAATGCAACGAACATCACAACATCGCGCTGGCGCCCAGCGGACTTCTGTCAGTTTTCCCCTAATGCCGCCGCCGTCGCAAGCCTTCTGGAATATGCCGGGTTCACCAATATCGTACGTCTCAAACCAAAGGCCAGCGGGCTTGAGAGCCGCTATCACGATGGCCGACGCGCAACCTTCATCGGCATGAAAACTCGCCCCGCGACCCAAGCCACCTGATCAACAACTGGAGGCTCGATCAAGCGCACCAGCTATTTCGCAGTCGTGGCCGCCACTCTCTAACGAAGCCTTCCTTAAGCAGCGTCTTGCCGATTTCTTCACCATTGGCCCGGAAGATATTAACCAGCGGCCGGTGAGAAGGTGTTGCGTCCATCACGCCGCTCCATTCGATCCGCAAGCAATTTTCAGTCAAAAGTTTTTCAGCCCTCCCTTCACGATTAAGCCAGCTTCCGTTCCTTGATGCCTTCGCGTGCGATCCGATCTCCGGTTGTATCAATGGCCGAAACGAACGCAACACCTTCTCCCAGCAATCGCATATTCTGGATGCTCGGCAGGCACTTGACCGCGTCACCGTCGACAGCCGCTAACGAGGCGCAAACCAGCAATTCGGTGATCACTGCTGTGAATGATAACCCATTCAGGTTGCTGTCAGCTTCGCCTAGTAGCCGTCGCATTTCGCGCGGTTGGCGGGGCCAGGTGCCGAAGCCCGAAAGCGTTGGTAGACCTAAATCGAGGATCAAACAGAATGGCGGAGAACAACCTGAGCAAAGTGCTTCACATCGAACGCAAGGACGAGGTGTTCCGGGAGGACCAGCCGGTCGGTGACTTTGCCTTCGACGCCACGGTTGCCGGTGTTTTTGATGACATGGTGAGCCGGTCAGTGCCCTTCTATGAAGAAATGCAGCGCATGGTCTGCGAGTTGGCGCGGGATTTCGCACGGCCCGGCACCAATCTTTATGATATCGGCTGCTCGACGGCGACCACGCTGCTGATGCTCGATGCCTTTTTGGACGACGGCGTCAAGTTCATCGGCATCGACAACGCACCGGAGATGCTGGAGAAAGCCAAAGTAAAAATCCAGCAGGCAGAAACCATCAGGCAGATTGATCTGAGGGTCGGCGATCTTCACCAGGGCCTTGCGATGACGGATGCCAGCGTCGTCACCATGCTGCTGACGCTGCAATTCGTCCGCCCGCTTTATCGTGAGCGCGTGATCAAGCAGATCTACTCCGGATTGAATGAGCAGGGCTGTCTGCTTCTCATTGAGAAGCTCACGAGCGAGGACACCATGTTCAATCGGCTTTTCATCGACCACTATTACGATTTCAAGCGCCGGAACGGCTATTCGGAAATCGAGATATCGAAAAAGCGCGAAGCCTTGGAGAATGTGCTGATCCCCTACCGCCTGGAAGAAAATGTCCAACTGCTCAGAGAGACAGGATTTCGCCAGATCGAGGTCTTTTTCCGCTGGTACAATTTCTGCGGAATTATCGCGGTCAAATAGGCATGGATCATCAAATGAAGAAGACGATGATAAGCATCGGGAATTTTTTCTTCCGGTTCCGCAATCAGGCATTCCCCGTGATGATCGTGGGATTGCTGCTTACAATGTTGCCGCCCTCCGAGATATTTGGAAGCAGATTGGCTGAACAGGCGACAGATATTGTTGCCCTGCTTATGGTGCTTTCCGGTCTAGCCTTGCGCGCCACCGTCATCGGTTATGCCTATATCCGGCGGGGCGGCCTTAACAAGAAGGTCTATGCCAAGGATCTGGTAACAGGAGGGATGTTCGGCATCTGCCGCAATCCCCTGTATGTCGGCAACATGCTGATCTACAGCGGCATATTCCTGAAACATGGCAGCCCTTGGGTGATCGCTTCCGGTGTTGCGTTATTCGCCTTCATCTATCAGTGCATAATTTACGCGGAAGAGGCCTTTCTTGAGAACAAGTTTGGCGAAGGCTATCGCGCCTATTGTCGGGATGTACCGCGCTGGATCCCCCACTTCAGTAAGTTTGCTGAGTCCACCGAAGGCATGGAATTCAATTTCAAACGCGTCATCGCCAAGGATTATTCAACCGTTTCCGCGGCTCTCTTGGCGATGATCGCTGTAGAAGCTTGCGAATATCTCACCGCCACACCAGATCCAACGCAATATACCGGTTATCCGTCTCTCTTAGTCGCATCGATGGCTGTCGTCGGCATGCTTACTGGAGCCATCAGCTTACTCAAGAGGCGCGGCATTTTCGACGAAAGTAAAACTGCTTGACCCTTGACGAAGGCGTCGTATCAAGGGCTGCGTGATGTGCAGGACAGGGCCGCGATTAACCGGTTGATGGATTCTGCGTCCGACGGGTCAGAGCTTTGATTTCTTGCCGCAGTGTCGAACATTCGTCCTGCCGCCAAGCGGCTACAGCCACCCACGCCTCTTGAAGTAAAAGAACGGCAAAATCGCCGAGAGCACCATCAGGACAATCGCCAGCGGGTAGCCCAGCGTGAGCTGCAGTTCGAGCATGTAGTCGAAGTTCATGCCGTAGATGGAAGCGACAAGGGTCGGAGGCAGGAACACGACCGCAGCAACCGAGAATATCTTGATGATCTGGTTCTGTTCGAGATTGATCAGGCCGAGAGTGGCATCGAGCAGAAAGTTGATCTTGTTGGCCATGAAGGAGGCGTGTTCGCCAAGCGATGCAGCGTCTCGTTGGATCAGCTTGATGCGCTGGCGTGTCTCCTTCAACAGCTTGCGGTCTCCACTCTCAACGGCGACATGGTAGGCAACGAGGCGGGAAATGCTGACGAGGCTCTCCCGAACCACGGTCAGGAAGTCGCCTTTCCGGCCGATCTGCTCGATGAGCGACTGCAGATTTCGGGTCTTCTTGGTGGCCTTGTCGATCTTGCTGCGGAAGACTTCCCGTGAAATCCCGTCGATCTCGTTGCCAAGACGCTCAAGAGCATCGGCCATCCGGTCGATCAGCGCCTCGATCAAGCCGGTCATCAGTATCTCACCATTCGCACAGGAGACGCCGCCGCCATTTCCGCGCAGGGCCCGTGACAGGAACATGTCGAAGGGCTTCGGCTCTGTGTATCGCACCGTAACGAGGGTCGGGCCCTTGAGAATGAACGTGATGGGCGTTTTGATCGGTGTATCACCATCAAGGTTGGTGAGCGCGGTCATCGTCATGAACTCCGCCCCACTTTCCTGATAAAGGCGGGCAGACAACTCGATGTCTTCCATCTCGTCCCGCGTCGGAATGGAGATACCGAGCTGATGCTCAACCGATTTGTCTTCCTCCGGCGTCGGGTTGATTAAATCGTACCAGACCGGAACGGCGGTTGTTTCTGGAGTGAGGATGGAAGGGACGAATGCCAGATGATCGGCATCGTGCCAGTAGGTGCGCAACATATGCTCTCCTGAAAGACCGTCGACCTGACCGGAGCATCGACCCCTGGATCAAATTACCGGAACAGCCGTGGCGATGACGTCGAACTTCGACTGTCGGGGTTCATGTCGGTTTCCTTTCAGTCGACGGCAGTTTGCGGGTGCCATCGACGTCCGAATGCGCTCAACCGTGGATCAAGTCAAGGGCTTTTGCCGAGGCGCTCGACGAGATCGCGGCAACGACGCGGTTTGCGTCGGAAGCCCCTCAACGGCCGTGCCCGTTGCCGCAAGTGCTACCAGGTGCATCTCCTTCGCGCTGATCGCGATACGGGCGCGTTTGAACGTGGGAAGCCACTAAGACGGCGACGATACCAAAGGCAGCTTGCGCTTTTATTTTGATACTCTCAGTTTGGATATGTCTTGGCCATCGCGTGGAAGGCGTCCTTCAACGCCTCCCCTGTCGACGGCAGATAGACCTGTGATGAATCCGTTGCGCATTTCGCCACGAGATCTCTCGCCCCACTGGCGCTGGGCCAGAGATACCCGAAATTTGGTGAAACGAGATACCATCCCCAAGCCATCCCAATATGCCCGCCGGTCGGTCCGCCGGCCTGAAGTGAACTGATCGCATGTTTCAGCGCGAGCTTGTCGCTTGACAGGGGAACGATGGTATTTTGCAGGGATGGATTGGACTGGGGTAGTTCATCCAAACTTGGAAGAACTGGGCGAGACGTTTGTATAGGCGTCTGTACCTGAGTGCTCGGTGACGCACGTGATGATCGAAAACGTATTGTTCTGGCCAGATGGATTGCTGAACTTGTATTTTTGGCATCCGGGACTGGTGCAGGTCCCGGATGTATATGATCCGCGGATGTCCTGGGCATCTTTCCCGACGTTCACTGCCATCGAATAGGGTACAAGGGCGACCTTCGAGTAGGCCGGAGTCTGCTTGTCCTGGACGACGATATCGATCAAATCCGCCGCCGCGGTTCTCAAATCGGCGATCCTCTGCCGGCCATTGAACCGGTGGTATCCAGTACGAGCGCCACTTCGACATTGTGCGTCGCGCGTTTCACTTCGGTATGGACGCCTACCCTAATTGTTCAGAAACAGACCTAGAAATGTTATCGTCACATCCGCTTGGGCGTCGGCGACGATGGTCCGCCCTTCATCCGCGTTGGCAAAGCTGGATGACGTAAGAACCCCGTCGATGCCAGCCAAATTGGCGGCCAGTGCATGGAGCTCCTTTTGAGCAGGAAGCGTGTCGTCACAGTTCGGGAAGACGTTTTGGACGATTAGGAAAGCCGTGCAGCGCTAGCTTGTTTGAAGGTTTGCGGTCGACGAGAACTTCAATCGCATCTCGGTCGCGAGTTCGAATCCCAGGCCCGAATACAGCTTCTTTCCGGCTTCGGAGGCGTGCAGAACGACCATGTGCAGCCGCATCGCTCAAGGTGATCGATCGCCATCTCGACAAGTCGCCTGGCGACGCCCTGCGCTCGACGGGCGGGATCCGTATAGACGCTCCAGATGTAGCCCTCATGCGAATGCTCGCGCTTGAGGACGGTGGGATACGCCTCACTCGCCCTTCTGCTTCAGCCCGTCCGAGATCTTCTTGACCTCAGGATCGGCATTGGTCTCTTCATTGGCGTCTTCCGCGCGGTCGGGATCGTCCTTTGCGGGCAGATATCCTCGCGGCGTGTTTTCCTGTGGGCCTTCCCATCGCGGCGACTGGTCCGTGGTGCCTGGCGCACCGTCCTTCGGCTTGTTCATTCCCATGGTGATTGCTCCTTCTCACAAGCTAACCCTCCCGGCGAAAGGAAGTTCCGATCCAGGCATCGCCATGGATCATGCCGGAACTTTCAGCCGCCGACGAGGTTCGGTGTCGCGTTCCAACGAGGAGATCTTCATGAACCGCCGCGCCCTTCTGACATCCGCAGCCTTCGCCGCCGCCGTCCCGGCATTCCTTTCCATGCCTGCTTTCGCCCAGACGGCCGCTGCTCCCGGCGACGCTGAAAAGAAGCACGCCGACGAGACGAAGAAGGTCGGCTCGCTGTCGCTGGCGACAAGCCGCGTCGCCGTCGACAAGGCATCCGACCCGATGGTGAAGGAATTCGCGAAATGGGAAGTCGCCGAGCAGGAGACAATCGCCGACATCCTGAAATCGATGGAAACCGACGGCAAGGCAGAGGGCGCTTTGAAGCCGCCGACCGAGTCCGAAGTCGAAGCTATGCTCGACCCCGAAGGCAAGTCGTCGCTCGACAAGCTGAAGGCAGCGTCTGGCCAGGACTTCGACAAGGCATACGTGACCGCCCAGCTGGACGGCCACAAGAAGCTGCTGACGATCCAGGAGGACTACCTGAAGATCGGACAGAACCGGGAGCGCCTCAGCGTTACCAAGCTCGCCCGCGGTCAGATAAAGGAACACATCGACCATCTCGACATGCTGAAGTCGAAGGTCGGCTGATCGTCTTGCAGACATCGCCCAGAAGGCCGGAGCGAACTCTGCCCTTCTTCGTTATCATCGTTCCGGAACTCTCGTGATCTGTTCTCATTACCGGACCGGAGGTGCGGAATGATTTCAGATCTGCAGAAGGCGAGACGCAAGTGGTTTCAGACGCTCGATCCCGTGCTCCCGGAAGAGATGGTGGGCCTCTGGCGCGGCGAAGGGATCGCGGCGGATCACCCGCTCGATGGCGTGCTGGAGAACCTTCAGTGGTTCGGCAAGCGGTTCCACCCCGACTTGAAGGCAGACGCCCTGCTCTTCCAATGGCGGCCGGGCCGGTTGGTTCCGATCGAGCCGTCCTTCTTCCCCATCAGGACAGTGATCCGCTTGGCCTCCTTCGGCCGGACTTTCGTCGCCCGGAACTGGTTCTCATACCTCCAGAAGCTCTTCCGCGCCCGCGGCACAACGGCGATGCTCACCCTGCGAATGATCGACGGCGCGGAGACCGCCGCGATGGTCTACGACCGCCAGCCGATCACCGACTTTTTCCGGCGCGTCGACCACAACGAAGTCGCCGGGATGATGGTCGTCGACGGAGATGATCGGAGGTATTTCTTTCGGTTGCGAAAAGTCGACCGAGCGATAGATGGAGGGGCTCGTGACCAAGGGCGAGCCGTTCCTTGAGACGCCGGACGGCCGCTTTGTGGTGGTGCGTGCGCGCCTTTGGAGAAAGATTGACCCGCACCTGGCCTAAGAAGGCAGGCAGCGCCTGGCGTCGGAGCTGTTATTGCTCTTGAAGGGATGTGAACCATTGACCCACATCCCGTTTTCACAAGCATGCTGATATGTGAGTTCATGCCGAACCGCGACTTGCGAGATGCGTCAGGCTATCCGGTACGCCTCGTCTGCGCCAGAAGCTTCTGCCGGAAGACCTCGGCAGGCGTCTTGTAGCCGAGGCACTTGCGTGGTGTTGAATTGAGCCGGTCGCAGAGGTCCTTCAGGTCGCAATCGGAGATCGACAGTGGATCGACCTCTCTCGAAAGCCATTTTCGCGCGCGGCCGTTGGTGTTTTCGACAGTGCCTTTCTGCCAGGGTTGATTGCGGATCACAGAACCAGGTCTGCGTGCCGATGCCGGCCTGCAGATAGGGCCAGTCGGTGAATTCGGTGCCGCGGTTCGAAACTCTGATCGTTTGGCAACGCGGGACGCACTTGCGACCTAACAACGGTCACTAACAACACCAAACTCCGATTTCGATCGGTATCTCATGGTGATCCGAGTGCTCTCTCGGCTGACGCGACTGCCGGGATGCAGCTTTTCAGAAATTACGGGTGCGCGTCGTGCCATCAGGGTTCGAACCTCGGCGGCAACATGTTTCAGAGCTTCGGCATTTACGCCGAGCCTCCACCCGGGGATAGCGCTGATGGCGATCTCGGCCGGTTCACCCTGACAGGCGATGTCGATGATAAAGGGGTCTTTCGCGTTCCGAGCCTGCGAAACGTTGCGGTAACAGCACCCTATTTCCACGATGGTCGGGCGAAGACCTTGCCGGAAGCGGTCGCGGTGATGGGAACGGTGCAGCTCGGCCGCACCCTCTCGCAGACCGAAATCCAATCTCTGGTCGCCTTCTTGAAGGCCTTGACGGGCGAGTATCATGGAAAACAGCTTCAAACGGCCGACACGCAGAAGCATGATTGAACTCTGGCGGATCGCTCTGTTAATCGTCGGCGCGGTCTCGTTCGCACTGTTGGCGCGTGGACGAGTACCCTCCCGTGAGGTTCACGAAGCGATCATGACGGCTTTGAGGGTCGATCGACATCAATCATGCCTCACTGCAGCGCGACGCTTTACAGGCGCGAGCTGGGCTGCTGCTGAACTACGATCCGCTTGCCAATTCCGTCGTGCAGCTTCGACTTTCGGCATCCAGATTGTCGGGGCTGATCAGACAGGCGGGGCTTACGAATCCTGGCCGTCTGGAAAAGGAACTCTCCCAGGTATCATCTTGTGTCGACGAGGATGAGGCGCTGATCGAGCAGTTCAAGACCAACAATGGTCTCCTGCAAAATTCGCAGTCGATCGCCATCCAAATGCTGAGTGCCATGCACGCCAGCAACTATCAGGAAACGCAGCGGAATGCCGATATCCTTCAGCACATGATCATCGAGCGCCGCCAGTTGAGCCTCAGCCTCTCGGAGCTCACGAAAATGACGGACCGAAGCCAAAAACCGACCTATGACTGTCGCGATGCCACAATGCCGCCCGGGAACGTTCCGCGGTTGTGCAGGAGAGCGACGCTCCTCCTGCAAATCGGTGTAGTGGCTCGGCGACAGGTGGATCAGATTGAAAAAATAGCTCATCGCATTGCTCCATTCGGTCAACAGACGTTTGTGCCTGTGCTTTGAATTTTGCTTGACCAAGCTACCGCTTCATTTTGCCTTCGAGCCACCGTGTTTCAGCTGCAACTGTTGGACATCAGCCGCGCAGTTCAGCTCTGTGCGGCGTAGGCATGCGCTCCTCACCAATAGCCAAGGCTTCCAATCCATTTCAAAAGAAATCTTTTAATGCGATTTTGCAATTTCGCTGCGCCATAGCCCAGCCACTTTGCGAGGGCATCCGGCGCAGGCATGCTGTGACATTCTCGCGCGCTGACGGATGAGCCCTGACATCTGGCAAGCGTGTTATGCAATATCTCGACGATCTTCTTCTTGATGCCGTGCAGAGGCGGCAGGTGCCTTATATTGTCGCCAGCGTAGGACGCTCGGACGGGACGGTGTGGACAGGTCAGGCCGGCAATGCTGCCGGGGATATTGAAGCAAGCGACCAAACCCTGTTCCGCATCTTTTCGATGACGAAGGCGATTGCCGCCACGGGTGCCGCTATCCTCGCTGAGCGGAAACAACTTGATTGGAATTGGCCGGTCGCAGCCGTTCTCCCGCAATCCAATAGCCTGGAAGTGTTGGACGGGATGCGTGGGAACGTAGCGTTTTTCCGGCGGCCACGCCCGGGAGCGACGCTTCTGCAACTGGCAACCCATCAATCTGGTCTCGCTTACGAGTATTACGATCCTGTTCTCGCCCACTATTTCGGCCGGACCGGCAAGCCAACGATCATGTCCGGTCTTAAGGAGGGGCTCCTTTATCCACTCCGTTTCGACCAAGGGACGCGTTGGCAGTACGGTACCGGTATCGATTGGCTGGGGCTCGTTATTGAAACGATCGATGGGCGGCCGATCGACCGCTTTTGTCGGGAGGAAATCTTTGAGCCCCTCCAGATGACGCACACTGTCTTCGAACCCGGCAGGGCGGATGTGGTAGGAGACATCTTTCTACGCCGTCCCGACGGCGGCCTGGCGGCAGTTCCCGTGGATGTTGCGGTCCCCAGGATCCCCGAATTCTATGCAATGGGGCACGCACTCTACTCAACTCCCGCCGATTACATGCGCTTCCTGCGCATGTGGCTCAATCACGGCGAACTGGATGGACAAAGATTGATCTCCACCGACACGGCAACGTCGTTTCTTGCTAATCAGCTTGGTGAATTGACGCTTCCGGAATTGTCGCGTTGTGTCCCACACAGCTCGTATGACTTTGCATTCTTCCCTCGCACGAGAAAGGGCCACAGCCTCGGTTTCGCCCGCATGCAGGAGGGTGTCGCGGGTATGCGCAGTGAGGGATCTCAATTTTGGGGCGGTTTGCTCAACACACACTTCTGGTTCGATACCCGGCGCGATATCGCTGTCGTAGTGATGACGCAATTGCTGCCATTTCTCGATCCGCCATTCATGGCGGCGATGGCCGGCCTGGAAAAGAGCATCTATCGCAATTTCGCCTGAGCCCAGCGCCGACCTTGCGATTAAGCGTGCTCGGTTCCGGTTGCGATCGTAATCAAGTATCAAGTTTTTGCCATCGGATGGAAACGCGGTCATCTCACCCTTGCGGCAGTTACTGAGCGCAAAGGATGTTCTCGTGCGATACAAACTCGATGCATACGACTGCCAGCCTACCAAAGAAAAGACGCCGTCCGATCCGGCTCTTCTCCGCAAGCTGGGCGCGTTCGAACTACTTCTGCACGGCTATTCAGTCGAGCACCCCCGCCATTTCTGCATCGTCGCAGAGGTCCAGAGCAAGAAAAGTCCGATCGAATATCGCAACGCCTTCGATGAAGTTCAAAAACGTCACGCTTTGCTTTCGGCATCTATTTCGAATGGCGCTGATGGTGAACTTGTGTTCAATCGCTGCGACGAGCCGATCAGCGTTGTTTTCGAGCGTCGTTTTGCAGGCCTCGATTGGCGCTCAATCGTGGAGAAGGAGCTTGCCTCGGACATCAAGGCCTCCGATGGGCCATTGATGCGAGCGACAATGCTCTATGGACGGCCTCTGTCGATTGTTGTCTTGACGTTCCACCACGCGATCGCGGATGGGCTGTCTGCCGCCTATATTATTCGCGACTTGATGGAAGCTTTGGAGGGTCGGGAATTACCTGCTCTCCCGTTGTCCAAGCCGATGGACCACCTCGCGGCGGAGCGAGTGCAATCGGACGGCGCCGGCATTGCGATGAGCAAGGCGTCGGACCAGGAACTCCAACAGCTTCGATGCCTCGCGGATGCACCGCTCTGGCGGCCGTTCAAAGGAGACCGCCCTTCCGTTTCGTCGCTCTCCCTCTCGCGTAGTTTCACCGACCTTCTCCTAACTAAATGCCGCTCCAACGGCACAACCGTTCAGGGCGCGCTCTGTGCGGCAATCGTCTGCAGCCTGGCAAACGATCTGGATCAGCAGGTGATCACCGTTGCGAACGCGATCAGCCGTCGTAGGCATCTAGGAGCAATCGAGGGCATATGCACGATGCTCGCCGATCTGGAGCCTGTTCAATTCCAATCCGCGCCGCGCTTAGAGTTCTGGGATATCGCCCGAGAAGCAATTGAGTCTCTCAAAGCGGGACGAACCGAGGAGGCGCTGCGCCGTCGCGTTGGCATGCTGCAGTCGGTGCTTCCTCGCGAAGCGGATCCTGAACTGGCGGCAGGCATTTTTGCGTCGATGCAATACGACGTGGTTCTAGCAAATCTCGGCAACGTTCCGATTCCGCGCAAGGTCGGCGGCACGACACTCAAGACATTATGGGGGCCATTCGTTCAGGGGCGTTTCACGAACGAGCGTGTTATTGGAGCCGCGACTATCGGCGGTCAGCTGACGATCGTGCAGACCAGCCCCAGACACATCTATTCATTCCTGGAAAAAGTCCGCCAGGAACTCATCGATGCCTGCATCTAAGGTCAGTGACCATATACCGGGTTTCGCTTTCCCATATGTTCGGCAATGTGTGACCATTCTCTCCTGATCCCCAAATTTGAGCGTCTCCTTTTCGATCGTGGTGAGTTGCGCAAACGCGTTCTCTGTAAACCATAGGTCGACAAAACAGACCGCCATCTTTCTTTTCTTTGACGATAACCTTCAGAAGCTTAGCAACGGCATCGGCCCACACTCGCTTCGAGGACCCGCTTGATCTCGACGGAATATGTGGCAAGCGTTCCAGCGACCTCGTGTGCAAGAGCCAGGGGTGAGCGTCACTCGAAAGCCGAGCCCGTCGAACACCTCAGCGATGGTGCGCTCGACATCCAGCTATTCCAAATGGCCGAGGCGGAGGGATACTGCGCAATCAGTCGAGAAAATCGTTCGCTCAACGCAGCAAGATTCTCACTTCTGCTTCGATGTCCGGCTGATCTTCGCGGATAAGTTCCAGCCAATTACGTAGATCCACCAGCGCCTTCAGTTCAACCGAAAGCGAAAGGTTTCGCTCCACCATTGCAAGCGCGCCAGCCGAAAAGCCTAAATCGCTTACAAGAACTACTCGGCCGATCTCCTATGTGAGCCCTGCTCTAATCAATGTATTGACGTCTTGGGCAGACCCGTCGAACTCTCGAGTAAAATTTCGTCTCGATAACGATGCTTTGCGTCAACACCGGAGGTCGCCTCGCCGCGGAAACTACTGAAACTCAGGCCGTCGTCGCGTTGACCAGAGCCGCGCTGCCGAACCAGATCGAACCCGTCGCTCTGCAGAATTGGGGTCATGACGTCCCCTAAAATACGCTCTGCCTCGTTGGGAGATGGCGTCGCCGCGACCTCGAGTCGAGCAATGTCGGCGATGATGCGGTTGTAGTCTGCGGTTGAAATCCTCTCCCAATCACGCAGATCTAGGCTTCCGGCAGACGATAAGAATCTCGGTTTCGCGGAAGCACATTTCCTGCTTGTTCCATGGTAGCAAGCATCCAACTCATAATCGGCGACTCTCGGATCATGCGGCCGCATGTCCGACCAACCAGCGCATGTTGAACGCTTTCAGCCGTCGCGGCACTGAATGCATTACGCAAAGCCGCCAACGTCAAACCGTCTCCCCCATGGATGCAGTCGGAAGATGGTTCAAGAAGTTTCTCTTTCGGCGCGGTCTTCAATTGCCAGATGGTCGTCCGCTTCATCGGTACCGAATGAGTGACGGTGAGTACGACGAAGCTCGATCCCTTCTACGAGCATCGGTCAATAGGCTGCTCCGAGAAGATAGTACCGCCGCGGCTCTATTAGCGGCCTTCTGCGCCGCCGCAGCACCTGGTTTGCCATCACGTGTGTTTCGGTGTCGCGGGCTCCGTCGAAGACCAGCGCTTCCTCCGGATCCGCGAAGCCCCTGCCCTGGCGGACCTTGCGGGAGCGGATCTCGTTCAGCCAGATCGAATGCTGGATCGAAAACAGCCAGCGATCGAGCCGGGTTCCCTGTTCGAATTGCGCAACACGCTTCAAGCGCCCGGACGCAGGTCTGCTGGACGAGATCATCGGCCACATCACGCTGGCGCGAGAATACGAGGCCATAACGCCAGAGCTTGGCAAAGTTCTCCGTCAGGCCCTTTCTGATGTCCGCTTCGCTCGCGATGACCGCCTCCGCCCCGGTTCTTCTTCTGGAGATCGCCGGCTGAGCCGGCGATTCCATTTTCGGGCGACTATACGCAGGAAATGTGGTACGCGCGACCGACATCCGAATATCCCATCCGCCCCGCGTCCTGCCTCGATTTACATCTTCGTCGGATTGATGATAGCCGCGTTGAGGTCCTCATATGGCTCGCAGTCGGTGCCGCAGATCGTCTTGATGATGCCTAGCTGTTCTTTGGCAAGGTCGACGCGGCCTTTGATGACATAGGCTTCGCCGAGATATTCACGAACCTGCGCATATTGCGGGTCGAGCTTTACCGACTTGAGGTAATAGGTGATGCCTTCATCCGTACGGCCGAGCTTGCGCGTAGCGTAGCCGCGATAGTTCAGCACTTGCGCATTGTTCTGATCCTTGACGGTATCAAGCGTCGCCAGCGCCTCTTCGTATCGGCCGGCCTTCGCCAGCGAATAGGCATAATCGGTGCGGTTTTGGTCCGTCACGTTGGCGCCTTGCTGCTTCACGCATCTCTTCGACTTTTTGTCGTAGATTTGGCCCTTTTTGCAAACGGGCGTGGTCGCGCCGCTGTCGCTGTTGCTGCCGCTAGCGCCGCCAATTGCGAAGACCGGGGTGGAAAGCATGGAGGCGGCGATGAAGCCGCCAAAAACGAGAGAAGCAATACGAACAGTCGTGGTCGTCATGGGAATATCTCCGTGGAAAATGACGTTGCGCCGAAAGAACACCCCTGGCCCGCATTTTATTCGGACGGCGGTAGGCATTTTTTGCATCACCCTTTTGTGACGCTGGCGGCCCGAATAAATCGCCGTGCCAGGTGTTCTCAGCTTTACCGCCGGGCAACAAGGAGAATGCAGTGAGCGATATGGTGAAATTGCTGAGCCTCGCGGTTGCGGTGCCGGAACACGTCATCACGCAGGCAGAAGCTGCCGCGGCTTCCGCCCGCCTCTTTGCTGGGACGGCATCCTTGCCCGCAACGGGCTTTCGCGCCGGGACATCGACCGCTTTGTCTGCCACCCGGGCGGTACCAGGGTGCTGGAAGCGATGGAAAGCGCGCTGGCGCTTTCGCCCGGTTCGCTCGATCACGAGCGCTCAGTGCTGTCCGACTATGGCAACATGTCCTCGCCGACCGTGCTCTTCGTGCTGGAACGCGTCATCCAAGCCGGTCTGCCGGACCGCGCAGCGATGATTGCGATGGGACCGGGCTTTTCGGCCAGCTGCGTCACTCTGCGGAGGACGGCATCTTGCGGAGAAGGCTCATGAAATCACGAGGCCCATACAGACGGCACTCGACGCAGTTCAAGCTGCAGCTTTGTCAGGATATTCGTAACGGCATCATCGGCCGCGGCGATGCCCAACGAACCTATGGCGTCTCAGCCAACCTCATTCAGCTCTGGTGAGATCGGTAATTTCTCTGGGGTCAGGCGGCACGCAGCAGAAGCGGCTTCGGCTTGAAACTTGGTGGCACGTTCGGTTCTGGCAGTCGGAAAGGAATCCGAAGCCGGTTGCGGAGTGCACCGTTCAGTTCGGCCACCCGGAGCTGCATGAGCATGTGGGCACCTTGAAGGGACCAGCGCATTTGCTGTTTTTTCACCATCCGCTTGGCGACGAGCGAGTTCACCGCTGACTCGGCGAGGGTCGTGGCAACCCGAAGGCCGGCGCGGTGGCGCTTTCCATAGTCGATGATCGAGGTGCGATTCGATCGGACATAGGTCAGGAGCTACGTGCCAAGGTTATGAAGGCGTGGGATCGAGAAGTCGGCTTTCCCCTCCGATTGCTTCAAACTGGAGAGAAGTCTCTCTAGGTCGTGAATCGTGCGATCGACCCGCCCGTGCCATAGGCGCCATTTCAGGGCCCTGATGTCCCTGTCGTCGATGCAGGGTAAAATTTCAGCGAAAGCGGATTGGGATCGAGCGACGTGAGCGGCGATCTGCTGCATGGGCTGGATCTTCATGGCGATGGGGACCAGTCTATGATATGGGCCGTCGGTTGCGGCATGGCGCGGGGAAACCGCTTCAGGATGTCGGCGCCGTCCGAAATCACCGTCACGTCGCCAAAGCCGCGATATCCTATTTCTTGGAGAGCATGAAGAGCGTGATTGCGGATTGCATGTTGCTCAGTGCTGCTGGTGACGAAATAGCGGCTATCGGTTTCACCTCGTCCACCGCGGCCGCATCTCGCTACTACGAGCTCGAAATTTCTCGCCGAATTGGGCTCGGCGCTGCGAACGTGGGCCGTATCGATGCTGATGACAAACTCTTTGCGCCGATCGCCAGGAAGCTGCATTTCAAGCTGGTGTCGTTCATCCATTTGAGCCCTCGTATGCCATATTTCCTGGACGGTCTGGTCGTCGAGGCGCTCCCCAATCTTGAGGGTGCGCTTGCGCACGGTCGCGTGCATCTCGGTAGGCTCAATAGGCAGAAAATCGGTAAGCACCTTTGCCGCCTGCCGATATGGCACCGTACTCCCCAGCCGCGCCGTCAGCTCCATCAACTCTGGCGTCGCTCGATCGGGACAAATTTCCTTCAGCGGCGCGAAGGCGGCAATCATGCCCGGATAGCAATCCCGACACAACATCCAGCGAGGATTGCGCACCTCTACCGTGCCGAACACGGTTCGGAGCCGGCGAGTCGTGTAATCCTTGACTGGCCGGAATGCATGGCAATCCGGCCAGACTCGACGAAAGAGACAAAAGGTTTCCGCCTCGTGGCCTACGACCGCGCTCTGCAGCGCCGCGAGTATCTTTTTGCCGTCATTGATCGAGAAGCCAATTTCTCCCTCGAACAGGCGCTCCCAGCTTTTGTCGATACGAACTTCTTTCCGGGGAGCGGCGCGATCGACAAGACGGCCGCTGGTGAATATCTAGCGGCGAATGGCCAGGAGATAGGCCAGACACTATTGCGGGAAGGCTTCGCTCGAGAGTGGCGGCCGAGGCACCGGAACCACTGGTGCGATTGACTCCAGCACCTTTGTGCGAGGGTGGCACATCCGAATCGTTAGGCGAACCAATGCCCTACAGGCGCTACGGTTTAGAGGAGAACCCTGACGGCAGTTGGCGTGTCATAGACTACCGCGAAGGAAAGGCTGCGGAAAAGAACGGAGCGGTTCTCGATCGGTTACCGCACGATACCGCTAGGAACCTTGAATTTATCCTTAATGCCCAAGAGAAGGGGAGGAGGAAGGCTAAGGTCGCGCCTCAGGACCAAAAGGCACACGTCATGGCAGCCGATCGATATAGCTTTCGCAAGAACCTCAACAACTACTGGACGGTAGTTGATGCGGTGACCGGACAGGCGGTCGTTATCGATGGGATGGTCATGGATATGCTCACCGAAGAGGAGGCCGAGGAGTTGGTCGAGCGGCTGAATCGCAACGAGAATGAAGAAGGACCTTTTAAGAGGCACTGAGGTTTCCCCTATGGAGGGAGGCTCTGCCTCTGTTGACCGCGCAGCGGTATCTCCGATTGGGCCACTCAGAAATTTGGCCGAAACATTTTGGGGTCAATTCCATAGTTTGCCCAGGTTGTGCTAAGGCTGTGACAGAGGCAATCGGGGTGCAATATGAGCTACAAGGCGATTACATTCACCGCGGTAATCCTAAGTCTGTCTGCGGTTTCCACCAAGGCTGCTGCTCCTATCACAGGGAACGACCTTCAC